>CAYVRH010000016.1:12164-12866 GCA_964452955.1 uncultured Anaerolineaceae bacterium
TCCGCTCATATCCGTGCTACCCCTTACGGGTAAAAGCCAAAACGCGTTCATCAGGGCTTTGGGTTGGCGAGGCCGCAAAACCGAAAGCCGGTGTAAGGGGTTTGGCTAAACCCGCGCTATAAGGCTTGAAGTAGACCCGGCCATTCCGTTCTGTAAAGTAAATGCCGGTTTTTCCTGCCCTAAAAGCGCCGCCACCATATCCAATTCCACCACTAGGGTTCAAGTCGGGGGTTAGGTTGTAAGCTGCCTGACCGGCAGGTTTTGCCCAAATAGATGTTTTTCCATCACCTGATTGCTGCCAAAGTACCATATCCGAAGCTGGTACCCACTGCACGTCTTCCAGCCGAAGTGAACCTGAAAGTATAGCTGCTGAGACTGGAGATGGCCAGAGACCATTAGGTGTTTCGATGCGTAATTCCTGGGAAGCTTTTTTCTGTTTTTTCATGCCAAAAGTATAACGTATAACGAGAGAAATGCCGGGAAACTGGACGTTTAGGCACTAAAGTTGCACCATAAAGGATGCGAGTTCCCTACGGGGAATTAAATGAGTTAAACCACTATGAAACAAGAAAACACGCTCATCGGAAATTACCAGGTTCTTCAAGAGAAGAATGGAATTATTGTTGCGCGGGATACGCGTACCGAGTGGCTGGTACAACTTGTCAAATTGCCCATCCGTTGGGGCGGTCAAAAGGCAGCATT
>CAYVRH010000017.1:0-12551 GCA_964452955.1 uncultured Anaerolineaceae bacterium
CCGATTTCCTTGGCAGTGTCGCCATGGGCAATCTGGGTGGTGGTGGATTCGATAAAGGCACCATGCCCACCAAGTTGGGCCATGCCAGCTTCAAAAGAGCCGCGGGTGCGAGTGCTGCTGAAGAAAAAGAGCATTGCCAGAACTTTATCCCGCAGGTATGGGTGAGCTTCATTCAGAGCCCGCTTTCGCTTGAGGTCCCAGGCTAAATCGAGAACAGTTTCAACTTCTTCCTTGCTGAAATCCAGATCTCCAATCAAATCACGGCCGTGCAGAAAAGATTGCATAATACTCTCCTCTAATCCAAATATTAAGGTTTTGTTATTATATCCCATCCATCCGCCACAAAGCTCAGGCAGCCATGAATTACTTCCCAATGAATTGTACAGAAATCATTTTTGCGTCTTGACAATCAAATTCCACGCGAGTATAGTAAAGCCTTCTTAACTGTCAAGAGAGGTAATCAATTGGAAAATATCAATAATCTGCTGCATACCTGGGCTGAGAATGCCATGCGGCGCTCCATGTGGGCCTTTATCCGCTTCAACCAGGAGCGCAACCTGTCTGCGACTCAGATCAATTCATTGATCTTTATCTATCGCCATGGCTGTGCTTCGGTCAATGATCTGGCCAAACGTTGGGGGGTCACCAAGGCCGCGGCTTCTCAGATAGCCGACAAAATGGTGGATCAGGGTTGGATTGACCGTACCGAGAACACAAAAGATCGTCGCAGCCGCGATCTCACCTTGACGCCAGCGGGTAAACAACTCACTGAAGACGCTCAAAAATTCCGCCACGCCTGGATTGATGAGTTTGTGAGAGGTCTGAGCCCAGCTGAATTAAAAATTATTGCCCCTGCCTTCGAAATCCTGAACCAAAAAATGGCAGCTTACAACGATGACTTTGAAAAATCCATAACCGAGAGGACGCATTCATGCTCCGATTAATGCCATTTCTAAAAAAATATTGGTACTTCTTTCTCCTGGCGGTCCTGCTAATTTTTGCCATGGTCAACGCTGATCTGGCCTTGCCGGATAAATTATCAAAAATCGTCAACATTGGCATTCAACAGAATGGCATTGATCAAGCGGCACCGATCGTGCTGAGCCAGAAAACCATGGATGACCTGCAGCTCTTCTCGACAGAGGAGGACTACCAGAAAATTCTGGCGGCTTATCATCTGGTAACAGATGACTCAGCTGAAAAGACAACACTACTCAAGCAATTCCCCAATGCCGCCTCTCAGGCCATCTACGCCCGCAATACGATAACCCCAGAAGAAGAAAAATTACTGGAAAGCAGCATGTCCAAACCATTGGTCATGATCATGGGCATGCAAATGTTCCAAAGCAATCCAGAGACCGCAGCCAAAATTTTTGGTGAGCAGACCCAGACCCACCTCACCAGCATGCCCGAAGGTGTGGACCTGTTTGAAGCCTTCCGTACCTTGAGCCCTGAGCAGCAGGCCACGTTCTTCCAAAGAGCAAATGAGCAGCTCGATAAGCTTGAAGGCAGCATGTTACGTTCACTCGCAGTTCGTGCTGTCAGCGCAGAATACACCGCGTTGGGTTTGGACTTGCAGTCCTCCCAGTCCAGCTACATCTGGAAAATTGGCCGACAGATGATTTTGGTGGCCTTGGCCGCGGTTATTTGTTCGATCTCGGTCAGCCTGATTGCCGCACGCACTTCGGCTTCAGTCGCCCGTGATCTACGCCACGCCATCTTCAGCAAGGTGCAGGGTTTTTCAAGTGCGGAATACAATAATTTCTCAACGGCATCTCTGATCACCCGAAGTACGAATGATGTGGCTCAGGTACAGATGCTTATATTTATGGTGGTTCGGATGGGCTTTATGGCCCCGATCATCGGCACCATGGGCGTCATCCGGGCAGTAGGCAAGAGCCCCAACATGTGGTGGCTGATCGCCCTGGCGGCATCAATACTAACCATTGTAATAATCACCGCTTTTGCCCTGGCTACACCTAAATTCAAGCTTGTGCAAAAACTTGTAGACCGGCTCAACTTGGTGACCCGTGAAAACCTTTCAGGCATGATGGTGGTCAGGGCGTTTAATAAACAGGCAACTGAAGAAAAACGTTTTGATAATGTAAACCAAGATTTGACCAAAACCAGCCTCTATATTGGCCACACCATGGTCAGCGTTTTCCCGCTCTCAAATCTGGTGATGACTGGATTGAACGCATTGATTATCTGGGTTGGTGCCCGGGAAGTGGCTAATTCCACCCTGATGGTCGGCGATCTGCTTGCCTTCCAACAGTACTCGATGCAAATCATGTTTGCCTTTATCAACCTTTCATTCCTTTCAATCATGATCCCAAGAGCAGCAGTATCGGGGAGCCGCATTGCGGATGTGCTCGAGACGAAGGCTATGATCACGGATCCTGCCCAACCCAAGCAACTTAACCAGCCGGTCAAAGGCCTGATCGAATTCAAGGATGTTGGTTTTGCTTATGAAGGTGCGGACGAACCTGCCCTATGCAGCATCAGCTTTACGGCTAAGCCCGGGCAGGTGACCTCCATTATTGGTTCAACTGGCTCGGGAAAATCCACCCTTGTTAACCTCATTCCCCGCCTCTTTGATGTAACCCACGGCAGTATTCTGCTGGATGGTATTGATATCCGCGAAATGACACAGCACGACCTCAGGCAGCAAATCGGCCTGGTACCTCAAAAAGCCCTTCTCTTCAGCGGCAGCATCCGCTCCAATCTTGAGGTTGGTAAACAAGGTGCCACCGAGGAAGAAATGCGTACTGCCATCGAGATCTCCCAGGCAAAAGAATTCGTTTTCAATGAGGAGTCTGGTGAGGGTCTGGACCGGGAGATTGCCCAGGCTGGAGCGAACGTCTCCGGAGGTCAAAAGCAACGCCTTTCGATTGCCAGGGCGCTCATCAAAGACGCGCCGGTTTTGATTTTTGATGACAGTTTTTCAGCCCTCGATTACAAGACGGATGCCGCTCTGCGCAAAGCACTGCGCGCCGATTACGCGGAGGTCAACACGATCGTGGTCACCCAACGGGTGGCAACCGCAAGAAATTCGGATCAAATCCTGGTATTGGATGATGGGAACCTGGTTGGAATTGGTAAACACAAGGAGCTGATGGAAACCTGTCAGACCTATCGCGAAATTGCCTTGTCCCAGTTGAGCCCAGAGGAGTTGGCAGCATGAACAGCAAAAATAATGGCAAAGAAATGAACAACAATAAACAGACTCCTGCCTTTACTGACCCTGCCAAAACTGCCCCTAGGCAGCAAAGAGCACAACATGGACCCATGGCACTGATGCCAGGCGAAAAAGCCCGCGATTTTAAGGCTACCATGAGCAAGTTAATTCTTTATCTTGGTAAGTACAAATGGCCGATGCTGATCACCATGTTGATTGCTTCGCTCGCGACGGTCTTTTCAATTTTTGGACCCAAGATTTTGGGTACCGCGACAACGGAGCTTTTTGCGGGCGTGCAGCGCATGATCGCGGGTGATCCGAAAGGGGTTGATTTTGTTACCATCGGGCATATACTGACCCGCGCGGTTGTGCTTTATGGTTTGAGTGCTGTATTGAGCACGGTACAGGGCTGGATCATGGTAAACCTGACCGCAGACATCACTTACCGCTTCCGTAAGGATATTGCGGCCAAAATAAACCGCCTGCCGCTTAAGTACTTTGACAAGATGTCGCAGGGCGAAGTGCTCTCGCGCGTTACCAACGACGTGGATACGATCAGTACCACACTGAACCAAAGTCTATCGCAGATTGTCACTTCGATTACCAGCGTAATTGGCATCCTGATTATGATGCTGACCATCAGCCTGCCCATGACCCTCATCGCCCTGACGCTTGTGCCCCTTTCTTTACTGCTGATCCGGTTTGTCGTCAAGCTGTCTCAGAAATATTTCCGCCAGCAACAGGCTTACCTGGGCCATATCAACGGCCACGTTGAGGAGATGTACGGAGCCCACCCCATTGTCAAGGCTTTCAATTATGAGAAAACCAGCATGGATGCCTTTGAAGGCTTCAATACAACTTTGTTCAGCAGTGCCTGGAAATCGCAGTTCCTTTCCACCTTGATCATGCCTGCTATGCGCTTCATCAGTAACCTGGGTTACATCGCTGTCAGTATTCTTGGCGGTTACCTGGTCATTCGCAAGACCCTTGATATCGGTAACATTCAGGCCTTTATCATGTACATGCGTTCCTTCCAGGAACCGCTGATGCAGATTGCCAACATCTCCAACGTGTTGCAGCAGACGGCCGCTGCTGCGGAACGTGTTTTTGAATTCCTCGGTGAAGAAGAGGAAAAAGAAGATGTAGCAGATGTCAAGGATGGGCAGCCGGTTCTGGGCCAGGTGGATTTCGAGCATGTGCAGTTTGGTTATGATCCCGAAAAGGTGATCATCAAAGACTTTTCTCTGCATGTGAAACCCGGCCAGAAGATAGCCATCGTTGGCCAGACTGGCGCTGGAAAAACAACCCTCGTCAAACTGCTGATGCGTTTCTACGAGCTTAACCGCGGGAAAATCCTTATTGACGGCACCGATATCACCTTGATGACCCGGGCTGAGTTGCGTGCCAAGTTTGGCATGGTACTGCAGGATACCTGGCTGTTCAATGGTACGATCCGTGAAAATATCCGCTATGGCCGCGAGAATGCTACAGATACCGAAGTGGAAGATGCCGCCGATATGGCGTATGCCGATCACTTTACGCGTACCCTGCCTGGTGGCTACGAAATGGTGCTTAACGAGGAAGCCTCCAATGTTTCTGCCGGTCAGAAGCAGTTGCTGACCATCGCCCGCGCGGTCATTGCCGACCCGCCCATTCTGATTTTGGACGAAGCGACCAGCTCGGTGGACACGCGCACAGAAGTGCTTATTCAAAAAGCCATGGATAAGCTCATGCGCGGCCGCACAAGCTTTATCATTGCGCATAGGCTTTCAACCATCAAGAGTGCTGACCTGATCCTGGTTCTGGACGATGGTGACATTGTGGAACAGGGCACGCACACTGACCTTTTGGCCAGCGGTGGTGTGTACGCGGATCTCTACAATAGCCAATTCATCAGTTCCGAAGCTGCACCGGTTGTACCGCCAGCGTCGGTCGTAACGGCACAAATGCCAGCATAAAGATTTAGAGAATGGCAGCTTTTGAGCTGCCATTCTTTTAGGAACTGCTCTTCGCTGATAAAATCAAAAAATGATTATTACCCACACCGCCAACCCCAGTATCGATCGCTTTGTGATTGTTCCCAAGATCCGGTTCAATGAAAGTTTACGTTGTGATAACGCGCAAATTGAGTTGGGTGGCAAAGGCATCAATGTCTCAGTAGGCTTGAACACCCTGGGAGATAAGTCACTTGCCATTGCCTGGGCAGGCGGGGAATCGGGTCATTTACTTGAAAAAGGTCTCAATAGCCGCGGCATTCCCAGCGATTTTGTGTGGGTGGAAGAAGAAACCCGCACCAATACCTTCATCAATGAAGAAAACTCGGAATGGTTCATCCAATTAAATGAGCTTGGCCCGCATATATCGCAAGCAGCCATCCAGGAAATGTTGGAAAAAGTACAAAACCGTGCCAGACCGGATGATATTTGGGTGGTATCGGGCAGTTTACCCCAAGCTGTGGCACCGGATTATTATCGTGACTTGATTTCAATCCTGAATGACAAATCCTGCCGCGTATTCCTGGAGACCACCGGCCCGGCATTCGATGCTGGCAAGCTTGAGACCCCATTTTTTGTCCAGCCGGAGCTGGCTGATGCTGAGAAATACCTGGGCAGCCCCATAAAAAACTATGAAGATGCCAAACGGTCGGCCTTGGCATTCTTACGTAGCGGAATTCAATACGTTGCCCTGCATCTTGAGCAATCAGGGGTACTGCTGGCGTCTCAAATGGAGATTGTGTTGGCAACTCTTCCGGGTGACGCACCTTCCAGCGCTCACAGTATCGGGGGAGCTGTTCTTGCAGGAGTGGTGCATGGCTTTACCAATGGATTGACGCTGCAAGAAACAGCCCGCTGGTCGGCAGCTTTTGCAAACGCAGCCCAACGAAAACTAGGCCTTGCCAATACCAGCCTTCCGGATATTCAGGCTCTGCTCCCAAAGATTGACGTCCGGCTCTTTAATGTGATGTGAGTTTAGAACAACACGAATATCCTGAAGATGGCCAATAAAATGGGCCGGAATTGATGCCCAATATATCAAATTTGGCAAGAATTGCTTGGACCGGCAAAATAAGAAGAAAAAGCTTAAACAATCCGATTATCAAGCAAAATTTTCCTTCATTTTGGTATAATAAAAATTCGGCGTTAAGCGCCCTATATTACGAATTTAATTAGATGTTTAAGATTACATCATTAAGGAAGGTCATTTGATGAAAGAATTTGCTACCGCTAAGATCCGCAATATCGTGCTATCCTCCCATAGCAGCTCCGGCAAGACGATGCTTACCGAAGCTTTGCTTCACTTTACTGGCGTTACTACCCGCCTGGGGAAGGTGGAGGATCGCACCACAGTCTCCGATTTCGATGACGAAGAGCAACGGCGTGGGATTTCCATCTTTACAACCGTTATTCCTATTGTCTACAACGACCTCAAATTTAACTTCCTGGATACCCCTGGGTATACCGATTTTGTCGGTGAGGTTATCTCTGCCATGCGCGTCGCGGACTGTGCATTGATTCTTGCGGATTCCGTTGCTGGGATGGAAGTGGGCACTGAAGTTGCCCTTAATTATGCCGATCAGTTCAAACTGCCAAAAATCATGGTTATCAATAAGATGGACCGTGAAAATGCCAACTTCCAAAAAGCTTTGGCATCCATCCAATCTGAAATTGATGACCGCCTGGTTGTCATGCAGCTCCCCTGGGGTGAAAAAGCTGATTTCCAGGGTGTGATTGACCTGGTCAGCATGAAAGCCTACAAGGGCGATGGAAAGACCGCAGTCGAGATCCCGGCTGAGTTCAAAGCAGAAGCTGAAGAGGCCCGCACCAAACTGGTTGAAGCAGCTGCTGAAGGCGAAGATGCCCTCCTTGAGAAATACTTTGACCAAGGCGACCTGAGCCCCGAAGAAGTGATCCAGGGTCTAAAGAAGACCATCACGACCAGCAATGTCATTCCAGTACTTTGCGGTTCCTACGGCCATCAGATTGGCATTGGACCCCTGCTTGACACGCTAACCAAACTTGCCCCCAGCCCCATCGAGCGCCCTGCTGTTTTGGCGCATTCGCACAAGGGCGATGTTGAATTAAAGGCAGAAGATAGCGGTCCCCTGGCAGCCTATGTTTGGAAGACCACCGCTGACCCATTTGTGGGACGTCAGACTTTCTTCAAAGTTTTCTCTGGTGTTGTGACCAGCGATACACGGGCATACAATGCCAACCGTGGCGAAGAAGAACGTCTGGCCGCGACCCAGGTAGCAATTGGTAAAGAAACCCAAAATGTCTCGGCTATCCATGCTGGGGATATCGGCCTGGTGTCCAAACTAGCCGTAACCCTGACAGGTGATACCTTGACTACCAAAGAAGCTGGCATCACGCTGGATAAACCCAGTTTCCCCGCCCCGCTTTACCGCGTTGCCATTTCACCAAAAACGCAATCAGATGCCGCCAAGATGAGCCAGACCCTCGCCCGCATGACGGAGGAAGACAATACCCTTTCTTGGTCGCAGGAACAAGCCACCCGCCAAACTTTGCTGTTTGGTATGGGTGATCAGCACATCGATGTGGCCCTGCGCCGTGCTGAGCAAAAGTTTGCCATGGCTCTTAACACCCTTGAACCAAAAGTGCCATACGAAGAGCATATCACCAAGGAAGCCACCGCCATGTACCGCCACAAGAAACAAACCGGCGGTTCAGGTCAGTTCGGCGAAGTAACCCTGAAGGTCTTCCCAGTTGAAGGTGAAGATTTCACTTTCAGCAATGACGTCTTTGGTGGAGCCATCTCCAATAACTACATGGGTCCTATCGAAAAAGGCATCCGCAATGTTTTGAAAGAAGGCGTCGTGGCAGGTTATCCCATCCACAACGTCGGTGTCTCCATTATTGACGGTAAAGAGCACCCTGTAGACTCAAAACCGATTGCATTCGAAGTTGCTGGCCGTGGTGCTTTCAAATTGGCCTTCAAAGATGCCGGCCCCGTGCTTTACGAACCGATTATGAAAGTGGTTGTAGTTGTACCTGAAGCCAACATGGGTGACATTATGGGCGACATGAACACACGCCGTGCCCGTATCCAAGGTATGGATACTGAAAAGGGCAAATCGACGGTCACCGCCCACGTTCCCCTGGTAGAAATGCTGCGCTACACCACCAACCTGCGCTCAATGACAGGCGGCCGCGGGCTGTTCTCGATGGAGTATGACCATATGGATCTCGTCCCAGGCAATCTGGCGAAAGAAATTATGGATGCCCGCGCCAAAGAAGTAAAAGACGAAGAATAATCTCTACAGCTTTCCAAGAGTGAACGGCCTCCTACGAGGCCGTTTTTCATATCTCTGCTTATTGCGCAATTTTGCTAGTTCAGTTGGCTGAGGTCAATTTTTAACAACTGGTCATCACCCGCACGTGGCGACCCGCGGCCGTCTTTATTGCTGGTACCCAGGTAGAGCAGCCCGTCTGGGCCAAGGCGGATTGCCCTCAAGCGGCCATATTCCCCTTTGAAGTATGTAAGCAGGTTCCTTGGTTGAACATCAGACAGCTTTACGGCAAACAATGCGTTGCCGCGTAAACCCGGGAAATAGGCAACGTCTTCCACGATTTCCAGACCTGCCGGAGCCCAGGTGTTACCTCTTCCAGATTCAAGTTTTGGGGTTTCCATGCCTTCGCGTGTCTCCATCCCGCGGATGACCGGCCAGCCGTAATTCTTACCGGCCTCGATCAGGTTAAGCTCATCGTTGCCTGTTTCTCCACCGGAAGGTCCATGTTCAGTTGCCCAAAGGCGGCCCTGGCTGTCCCAGGCCAGCCCCTGGGGGTTGCGATGGCCGATCGAGAAAATGGGATTACCCCACGGATTATCAGCAGGGATCTTGCCTTCATCCGTAACCCGCAGAATTTTGCCTTCCAACGTTTGTGGATCCTGAGCGCTCTGCGGGTTACCGGCATCCCCGGTAGTGATATAAAGCATCCCATCTGGTCCGAAACGGATGCGGCCGCCATCGTGATTCGAGGAGCCTTTAATGCCTTCAAGTATGACAACCCGATCACTGACAGAATGATCAGCATTGTAGGTATAGCGTTCAACCCGGTTGGTCAGGCTGCCAGTGTCGTTGGTCGTCAGGTATATGTAAAGCCAATTGTTGTTGGTGAAATCAGGATGCAGCGTCAACCCTAAAAGACCACCTTCTCCAGTTTCTCGCACGCCTGAGATGGTAAGTTGCTTGCCTTCTTCATCGATGAGTGCAAGTATGCCCGAGCGTTCTGTAGCCAAAATGCCGCCTTCGGGTAGAAAAGCGATATCCCAGGGGGTATCAAGCCCTTTGGCCACCTGACTGATTAATTCAAGGCCTGACAATGGGGTTTGCGTATTTGTTGGGGATTGCGATATGGCTGTCTCTGCCGGGTTTGGTTTTGTTGGTTCCGATTTTGGGGTGTCAGATGCAACAACAGTGCTTTCCAGCGTCGGTCTTGTAATCACAATGGAAGGTGCGGCTAAAGTGGTGCTTGTATCAGTGTTAGTAGATTCTGAGTTGACAGCTTTGCAGGCTGAGAAGAGCATCAGGACGGCTGCAATTAGAAGGAGAAGTTTGGTTTTCATGTGTTTCACCTCATTCCATTTCCATTTTAGGCCAGACTCTTTGGCTAAAACAAGCCGCTGTTCAACCTTCAAGAACCTTGGGATAAAGGCTCTTTGATAAAAGGTTAATTCTGATGAGAAGAAATGAGGGTTTAGTTCTGGTAAAAGTCGCGCAAGGGATTGGTACGGTGCGGATCGCGCAGCTTGCGCAGGCCGCTGGCCTCAATCTGACGGATGCGTTCACGCGTCAAGCCAAATCGGGATGAGATTTCTTCGAGTGAGCGGTTAATTCCATCCAGCAAGCCAAAGCGCATTTCAAGCACTTCGCGCTCTTTGTCAGAGAGATTACCCAAAGAGGTCTGCACCATTTCCTTAAGGCTGTTGCGCATGGCATCGGCCATTGGTTCTTCGGCGTCGACATCCTCGATGTAATCGCCAAGGGTACTGTTATCTTCATCGCCAATGGGCGATTCAAGTGAAACCGGCTCTTCCGCGCTTTTGAGGATTTGTTCTACCTTTTGGGTGGCATCTTCCCATCGGTGCAGCAAACCCGGGTCGGCCAGATGCTTGCTTTCACCCAATTCCAAAATGGCTTTCACATCTGCATCAGATAAAAAACCGCTTTGCACGGCCATCTCGGCGAAGGTTGGATCGCGGCCAAGGCTCTGCACCAGGTTATGTTGCACCTTGATAAGCTTTGATATCAATTCCACCATGTGCACCGGAATACGGATGGTGCGCGCGTTTTCATTAAGGTAACGGCTGATGCTCTGCCTGATCCACCAGGTGGCATACGTGGAAAAGCGGAAGCCCCGCGCGGGGTCGAATTTTTGGATGGCCTTAAGTAGGCCCATATTGCCTTCCTGGATCAGGTCCATCATGCCGGTGCCGCGGTAGTTGTACTTTTTGGCAACGCTGATAACCAGGCGCAAGTTGTTTTCGACCAGCGCGTGAGTGGCTGTTTTGTTGTTGGCACTGATTTCTTCAAGGCTTTGGTGCAGTTCTTCGGCCGTTGGCAGCCAGGGGCTGCTTGGATCTTCCGCGTTCAGCCGGGGATCATCGCAGCAGCTCTCAGAAATCTTGCCTGAAGTCTTGGCAGGTAAAAGATAGGCATCGATGGCAAAGCGGAAAAGATTTCGGGCTAATTCATCCCAATGTTTATCCTGTCCCCAGGCAGGGCTTTCTAGGAATTTCCGGATATAAGATGGTTCTTTTGTCAACACATCGGCATGTAAAATTGAAGCCTCTGCTATAACTTTTTCAAGTGCAGGGGGCTCAATCTTCAGGTGTTTGCAGTCATTCAGAACTTGCTGCCAACTGCTCTGCATATCCTGATAGAGCAGGCTGTAGTCCAAAAGCCCTGTTTCGGTCTTAAACGCGGGAAGAAACGAGCTTGCCTGCACGGCCATGCCGAGGTGGAATTCCTGGGATTCATCCAGCAGGGCATCCTGCTTGATATCCCTCAGGTAGAGTTGGATGGTCTCTTCTGGAATATCTGAAAGTGCAGAACTGTTGATTGTTTCCGTAGCGTAGGCGGGATCTTCCAACTTATCCAGTTCATCCAGGTCAATGCTCAGAGAGTCATCCATTGGATCTGCTTCATCCGGGTCAAGGGTTAGCGATTCATCCATGGAATCAGCTTCCTCCGGATCAAGGGATAAACCTTCTTCCTGGAAATCAAAACTGTCATCCATCAGGGCTTCCTCGTTCGAGGTTTAATTTCAGGCAAGCGATAGCTTGAAACCTTGCGCATTGGCTCGTACTCCCCGAAGGCCTTGTCTATCTTGCGGCGTTGTTCCAATTGTTCAAAAAGCAGTATTTGTAGTTCTTCATCCGTATAAGGCTTTACTTCCTGGGCTGACTGGAGGAAAAGCAGGCTGAGTGTACGGTCCTCAATCATGGCTTTACGCAAACGTAAGATGTTGCGCACCTGGTCTTGAAGTTCTTTTTCCACGCTGGGTCGGATGCTGGTTTCTGGCAGATCCGGCGCTGGCACAGCCTCAAGGATGTCTGGAAGGTGCTCGGCAAGGTAGTCTTTAGCTGAAACCTCATCCTGTGCCAGGCTGGCAAGCACAATCCTAAAAGCTTCACGGCAATCGGCTTCGTTGAAGTCGGCCGTGTTTAGAATGCCGACCTCATGCTTTGCCAAGACCTGGTCCAACTTGTATTTATGTTCCGGGTTTTCGATCAAATAAAGAATGGTGTGGAGCTCCAGGGCGCGGTTGCCTTCGATCCGGCTGCTTTTTTGCAACTTGGCGGAAGGCAAAACGTCCCCACCTGCCTGCATACGCCGTCTTGTGATGGGGCGCGAGGTAGGGGCCAGGGTTAAAGTGCGTTCATCGATGCGCAATTTTCGCGCAAGTGATTGACGGTAGGTTTCACGTTCCACTGGGTTGGGCACATCCGCGATCAGGTGCATGACCTGCTCGGCAATATCGCGTTTGATCTTGGCATCATTCAGATCCTTACCGGCCATCAGCGTGTTCATGACGTGTTCAACAATTGGCTGGGCAGTCTGCATGATACCCTTCCAGGCTTCCGGGTCAGCCAGGGCAATCTCATCTGGGTCCTTTCCGTCTGGCAATGATGTCACCCGGATATCGGCGCTTAGGCGGCTCTCCGTGCGCAGGTGGGCAAGCGAATCAAACGATAATTCACTCACCTGGTCCATGCTTTGCCGGGCAGTCTCAAGGCCTTTGAGGGTGGCTTTATCGCCTGCCGCATCGGGGTCCAGTGCCAGCACGATATTGCGGGTAAATTTCTTGATCAATTTGAATAATTCTAGTATTCCATCTTAGCATTTGTTTCT
>CAYVRH010000018.1:0-12376 GCA_964452955.1 uncultured Anaerolineaceae bacterium
CCCGCCTGTATGAACTCAATGTTGGGCGCGTAAAACTGGTTCTGCTGCAGACCAATATCCCGGAAAATAACCCACAGGATCGCCAGCTGACCGATAAGCTCTATATCAGCGACCTTGATCTGCGCGTTTCTCAGGAAATTTTGCTCGGTATTGGCGGCAAACGCGCCCTCGACCTTTTGGGTCACAAACCTGATATCTATCATATGAATGAAGGCCATTCCGCCTTTCTCACCCTCGAGCGCATCCGCAGCCTGATGGTTGAAGGCAAGACGCTCGAAGAAGCCAAGGTAATCGTCAGGCAGTCAGGCATTTTCACTACGCATACACCTGTGCCTGCAGGCAATGACGTTTTCCCGCTCTGGCTAATCGACAAGTATTTTGTCAACTTCCCCGAGAAAATCGGTATGACTCGCGACCAATTCGTCGAATTGGCGCGTGTCGTCCCGGAATGGGGTGGCGAATCCTTCTCCATGCCCGTGCTGGCGCTGAAGCTTTCACAGTACGCCAATGGTGTTTCTAAATTGCATGGTGAGGTATCTCGCCATATGTGGCAGAGCCTTTGGCCGGACCGTAAAGTGGACGAAGTGCCGATTACCTACATTACCAACGGTGTCCATACCGGCACCTGGATCGCAAGGCGACTTTCAAACCTTTACACCAAATATTGGGGACCTAACTGGGTCAATCAAATCGACGATCAGGCACTTTGGGACCGCATCGAAGAAATTCCGGATGACGAAATCTGGAGAATCCGCGTACACCTTAAACGCAAGCTACAGGCCTATATGGTTGCCCGCGCCCGCGAACAGTGGCTGCATGCCGGTGTGCACCCGGTGCAGACCGTGGCCAGCGGCGTGCTGTTAGATCCATATCGGCTTACGATTGGTTTTGCCCGCCGCTTTGCCACCTACAAACGTGCCAATCTGCTTTTCCGGGATTATGATCGTTTGTTGCGCATAGTTACCAACGCGCGCATGCCTGTTCAGGTTGTTTTTGCTGGTAAAGCGCATCCCGCGGATGAACCCGGTAAGTTGCTCATTCAGGAGGTCTACCGCCATGTAAAAGATGCCCGTAATGGCGGCCGCCTGGTCTTTTTGGATGATTACGACATGAATATGGCTCGCTACCTTACCCAAGGTGTGGACGTTTGGTTGAATACCCCGCGCCGCCCACGGGAAGCCTCCGGTACAAGTGGTGAAAAGGCTGCTTTGAATGGCACCCTGAACTTCTCGGTTCTGGATGGCTGGTGGGCGGAAGGCTACAACGGTAAGAATGGCTGGGCCATTGGCGACAACACCGATTATGCCGATCTGAACGCCCAGGATGAAGCCGATTCCAAGAGCCTTTATGACACGCTTGAAAATGAAATTGTGCCTTTGTACTACACCATGCGTTCAGCAGATGGCCTGCCCGCGGATTGGATCCAGAGAGTAAAAGAATGCATCCGCAGTTGCAGCCCACGTTTCTCGATGACCCGCATGGTCAAGGAATACATGCAGACTCTTTATTTGCCTGCCATGCATTCATCTGACGAGAGTCATTAACGAGGCCACGACTTGCCCGAACTCTTTTTTCCGACCCTGCCTGCAGCCTGGCTGATTGCCCTTGGAATTTTTATTGTCCGGGTGATTTCTATTGCCATGGATATGTTGCGATTCCTGTTGGGTTTACGCGGGAAATCCGCCATCGCCTGGGTGCTTGGCTTTGTTGAGACAGTGATGTTTGTCTATAGCATGGGCTGGGTGCTCAAAGACACATCCAACGTGCTGAACGTGATTGCCTATTGCGCGGGTTTTGCTACTGGCAATACCCTTGGCATGTGGCTGGAGAAAAAATTGGCAATCGGGTTCAGCCACATTACACTCATCAGCAAGCTCATGGATATGCAGCTCACTGAAGCTATCCGCGCGCAGGATTATGCGGTCACCGAGATTTCTGCTCACGGTAAGGATGGCGATGTGGCCATGCTTACTATGACCGTTCGCCGAAAGGACGCAAAACGCATCGAAGCCCTGGCAAAGAGCATCGATCCGGAAGTATTTATCACCTCGGAGGACATTTCGCCGATTTCCTCCGGCTATTGGGGCACAGCGAGTTTTAGGAATTAAATGCAAACAGAAATACCAAGACAAGCATTAATCTTTGATTTTGACGGTTTAATTGTGGACACCGAATCCATCGGTGTAAAGATATTTGAGAATGCCTTCTCCAAGGTTGGTCTCACTTTTGATGTTGATGGGTTTGTAAAACTGGTTGGTCTGGCCACCGGTGGGGAATACGACCCCTGGACGATTTACGCAAACCACACAGGCAAATATAGCCCTGAAGAAGTGCACGAGCGCTACAGTATGAGAGTGGACGAAGCTGTCAGGCAGGCAAAACCGCTGGAAGGCGTGCTTGAACTGATCGATGAGGCTAAATCACAAGGCTTGCTACTGGCGGTGGGGACTAGTTCCCCCAAAAGTTGGGTTTACCCCAAATTAGAACATTTCGGCATCTTGGATAAATTTGATACCATTGTCACTTCCGATGACGTGACCGAAGGAAAACCCAGCCCGGAGATTTTCCTGAAGGTGCTGGAACGCCTGCAGGTTGAGCCGCAAAATGCCCTGGTGCTGGAAGATTCGACCAATGGCACCATCGCTGCCAACCGTGCCGGGGTCCGCGTTGTGGTGGTGCCAAACGCTATCACCAGCCGCGAGGACCATGAGCGTGCCGATTTCATTTTGCCCAGCTTGAAAAACCTTCAACTTTCAGATTACTTCCAATTGGCCTAAATTCGTTAATAGGTTCACAACTAAAAGCTACACTGGGCCACCTCGCAAATCGGGTGGCCTTCTTTTTTCTTCCTCCGCGTTTGACAAGTATTGCGTTGGAACTTCCACCTCATGCTGGATGTTTTATAATTCAGGCAATCAAGTAAAAGGGAGAGCGCTATGTCTGAGTCTGAAGAATTCTTTTTTGGCCGTGAGTACGACCTGGAAGGCAAAAAAGCCTTAACTGATAAACCCGTCTATTACGACCCCGCCGATCTCGTTACCCATGGTGTCATTATCGGTATGACCGGGTCAGGCAAAACCGGCATGGGCATCATCCTGCTGGAGGAGGCTGCCCTCAAGGGTATCCCCGCTATCCTTATTGACCCCAAAGGCGACCTCACCAACGAACTGCTGCACTTCCCCAGCATGCTGCCTTCTGACTTTACACCCTGGGTGGATGGCTCGCAGGCTGCCCGTGAAGGTAAGACCATCGAAGAGGTGGGAGCTGAAGCCTCGGATAGCTGGCGTAAAGGCCTTACAGATTGGGGCATCGATAAAAAGGACCTGCTCGAACTATCCAGGAATGTGGAGTACGCGGTCTACACCCCGGGCTCCAACGCGGGCATCCCGGTCAGCATTCTTACTTCTCTGAAGTGCCCGAAGATTGATTGGTCCGAAAACGCGGAGCTTTTGCTTGAATCCATTACCTCGAACGTCTCAGCGCTGCTTGGGTTGGTGGGCTTCAAGGATGTTGACCCGCTGCGCAGCCGTGAGCATATTTTGCTTTCCAATATCTACCAAAACGCCTGGAGCCAGGGGCAAGACCTGGACCTTGAAATCCTGATCTCACAAATCCAGACCCCTCCCTTTGAGAAACTAGGTGTGTTTGCTGTCAACAAGATGTTCCCCGCCAAAGACCGCGATGAGTTAGCCATGCAGATCAATAACTTCCTGGCTGCTCCGGCTTTTGCCCAGTGGCTGCAGGGTCAACCCCTGGATGTGAACGCCTTTCTTTACAACGCGGATGGCAAACCTCGCCACTCCGTTTTCTACCTGGCGCACCTTTCCGATGAACAGCGCATGTTCTTTGTCACCTTGCTGTACACTGCTGTCCAAACCTGGATGCGCGCGCAACAGGGCACTCAGGCCTTACGCGCCATTGTCTACTTCGATGAAATTGCCGGCTATCTGCCGCCGGTTGCCAATCCACCCAGCAAACCCATTATCCTGCGCCTGCTCAAACAAGCCCGTGCTTTTGGTGTTGGGCTGGTGCTGACCACACAAAACCCAATCGACCTGGACTATAAAGCCCTATCAAACACTGGCACCTGGATGGTCGGCAAGCTGCAGACGGATCAGGATAAACAACGCTTGCTGGATGGTCTTTCCAGCTTGTCCGGAGGTTTTGACCGGCAATATTTTGACGATACCATTTCAGCCCTGGGCAAACGCGTTTTCGTATTACACAACATCCATGCCAAGAAACCTCTCATTTTCACCACGCGCTGGGCGATGAATTACCTGCCCGGGCCTGTGCCGATGAATAAACTGGATGCGCTTAACAAACTTGTGGGTGCGGATATCTACGACCTGCCCTCTGGAAAAGCCAAAGCTTCTTCGGCTGAAAAGCCAGTAGTAGCGGGGGCTACGGTTTCGGCTGCCAGCCAGATTCATGGCAGCAGCGAAGGCAAAGCCGGTTCAAGAATTGAACCAAACATCCCTGCTGACGTGGATGTGTTCTACCTTCCTATCAATCTGAGCCCATCACAGGCTTTGCAGGCCTACGGTAAGCCAGTGGAATCGGCTGGCGCGCCATCTTACAATTACACACCGCACCTGGTAGGCCAGGCTACGGTATATTTTGCCAACCGTACCTATAACCTAAATTCCCAGGAAAAAGTGACAGTCATGCTTCAAAAGCTGGAAGGCCGCGGCCTGGTTCAGTGGCAGGATTATCAGGTTCAGCCAATGGATCCGACAAAGTTTGATGACCGGCCACTACCTGGCGCGAGCTTTGGTGACCTGCAATACCCAAGCAATGATGAGGAAGCTATAAAGAACCTCTCCAAGGACTTTACGGATTGGATTTTCAGGAATTACTCTATGACTCTCTACACCAACCCAGCTAACAAGTTGGTTTCCACTCCTGGTGAGAGTAAAGAAGATTTCATAAAACGTTGTTCCACCACGCACGCGGAAGCTTCTCAGGAGGATATTGCCAAAATTCGTGCCAAGTACGCGAAGCAGCGCGAGGCGATCGAAACCCGTAAGATGAAGGAAGAAATGGAGCTGGAAAAAGACCGGACTGCCTTCAATCAACGCAAAATGGAAGAAGCTGGTTCCTGGTTAAACACGGTTGGAAAGGCAGTCTTTGGCGGCAGGAAGAGCGGCGGCTTGTTGGGCAGCCTCACCAAAAGTGGCAGCAGCGTTAACTCTTCGATGACCAAACGGCGGATGACAAGCACTGCCAAAGCTAGCGTGGAAGAATCCAAACAAATGATTGCGCTGTACGAAAAGCAATTGGCTGAACTTTCCCAAAAAGAGCAGGATGAAATCTTAGCTCTGCAAAATACCAGCACCCAACAGAGTGTTAACGTTCAGGAGGTTTATGTAAAACCTCTAAAAACCAATATCGTGCTTGAACTATTTGGGGTTGCCTGGGTCCCGAATTATGCCTTCGAAGACAGGGGCACCTGGGCATTTGTGCCCGCATTTGAAGCTTGACAAATCTGTAAATGAACTAAAACTGGCCGGGTAAATCTGGCCAGTTTTTCTTTTAAGAGTGTGTTTAATCTTCACTCAGAAAGGGGTTCAGGTTCCTTACCCAAAGTCCGTTGTACCTGCAAGATGCTGAACAATGCCAAAAGCGCTTCAACCCCCAGGAAAAGAGGTAAATAATAACGTACCGCCATCAGGCTAAGAACCAGTGAGAGGGCTGCGGAAGCAAGTAAAAAAGCTGGATGCAAAAGCAGCAAAGCCCAGGCATTCTTGAGGGCAAGGTTCAATGTCTGAGGTTCCTGTAAAAAATAACAGGCGGCGCTTAATTGGCTGAGTGTGAAGATGATCAGGATGCCAAGCGTGCAGAGGATCAAGCCAAAAAGAGAAAAAGTGGCTGGGTTAATGGCAAAGTACCAGAAGCCGAAACCCAGGGGTCCGATTGAGCCTAAACTGGCCAAACCCCACACTAAAGCCGGTTTCCAATGCCTTTTGATGGCTGCCCAGAAACCCTCGATTCCAGTGCGGAAACCATGGGATAGGTCAGTCGCCACCTGCAGCAGGCCAAAATAAGCGATTGGGGCCAGTACAATCGTCAAAGTCAGCAGGATGGAAAGCAAGGCAATAGTTTCCAAATTGGACCAGTCCTGCCACCATAACTTGCAGGCTTTCCAGAAACTAAGGAACGAGTCTCTGAACTTGGGTGAGGGCATGCCGAGATTATAATATAGCGAATTGCTGATGGTAGGAGTGAACGGATGCTGGATTCATTGAACACGGTATTGGTTGTAGTGGATGTGCAGGGCCGCCTGGCTGAGAACGTGGCTGAAGCTGAGCTGCGCCTCTCAAAGGTCCTTATGCTCGTTGAAGGCGCTATATTGCTTGATGTTCCTATTCTGCTCACCGCGCAGGCTCCTGAGAAAATTGGTCACACGGTTGCTGCTCTAGCTGAAAGACTGCCGCACATCAACGAGTATCCGCGTTCCAGTTTTAACATCATCGCTGATCAGGCCTTCTCAGCCGCTTTGAAGAGCTTTTCCCGCAGGCAGGTTATCCTGTGTGGCTATGAAACGCATATCTGCATCTATCAAAGCAGCCTGGCTTTGGCAGAGGCGGGCTATGAAGTTTACATTGTACAGGACGCGGTTTCATCAAGAGATCTGACCAACAAACAGGTTACCCTGGCTGAACTTGGAAAGTATGCGAATATTCATATGACGACAGTAGAGACCTTGCTTTTTGCTCTGTTGAAAGACGCCGGGCATCCAGCATTCAAGGCAATATCTCGCCTTATACGTTGAATTCCACTTTTATTCTGACATTAATCAAAAATATATAATTTTCGGATATATTAGCCTTTACCTCAATTTCAAAGACGGAGTCCCATGACGCAAACTAACCCCAAAAAACACAGTCGAGCCTGGCTTACCTGGCTTATCATTTTTATTGTCCTTGCCAGTGCTGCTTTTCTTTTCATCCGCTCCAGGCGGGCGGCAGCCTTAAAAGCCTTAGAGGCCTTGGAGACCGCACAGGTAAGCCGCCAAACTTTGGTGACTAGCATCAACGGCACTGGAAAAGTACGCCCCGAACAACTTGAAACCCTGCAGTGGACCGCCAGCAGCCACGTTGGTGAGGGGGCTGTAGAACTTGGCCAGGAGGTCAAAAAAGGGCAAATTCTGCTTTCCCTGGCTGAAACTGATCTGCCGATTGACATTCTGCAAGCCCGCATTGACGCGGCTTCTGTTGAGGAATCATTGAAAAACCTGCCCGCTGATGCCAGCCTGCAGCGCGCTCAACTGCAAGCCCGCATCAGCTCAACACAGCTTACTTTGGATAACCTGAAAAAGCAGCTTGCTGATTTGCAGGCGCGTGTCTGCACCTCCTGGCACCTGGCTGACCTCCAAAGCCGTTACGATGAAGCAAAATCAACCTATGACCAGGAACCCACCCAGCAGAATAAATCCAAGATGGATCTGGCTCGTAACAATCTTGATTTCTGTGATGAGGCGGTTATCAAGCAAGACATTGCCGACCTTGAAGCGCAGATAAGAAATCAGCAATCCAGTATTCAGAAGGATCAGGAAGACCTGCAAAAGATCAAGGATGGCCCCGACCCGGTTGTGAAGGAAAGGTTGGAAAATCAGCTTGCCATCGCCCAAAAACGCATGCAAGCAGCCGAAATCAAGGCTCCTTTTGATGGTGTTGTCACGGCTTTATATACCTTGCCTGGTTCGGTTACCGCGCCTGGCCTCAAGGCCGTTCAGGTGGCGGACTTGAGCGCTTTCTACATTGATGTACCTATTGCCGAGGTGGATATTCCAGTGGTCGCACTGGGGCAGGAGGTCGACCTTGTGTTTGATGCCTTCTTCACAGACACGTATCATGGCAAGGTTACCCAAATTGACAAAGTCGGCCAGGAACAGGCTGGCGTGGTCAACTATAACGTCACCATCACCATGACCGATGGTATCGATAAGATTAATCCGGGGATGACCGCTGGCGTCACCATCATCACGGAAGCTAAACCCAATGTTTTGGTGGTACCCTCCCAGGCTGTAAAGACCGTTGAGGGAAAATCTGTTGTATACATTTTGAAGGATGGCACGCCACAGACCGTTGAAGTGCGTGTTGGAGCATACTCCAGTGAGAGTGTTGAAATTCTTGAGGGCGAACTTCAGGAAGGCGAAACGCTGGTTCTGAACCCACCCAGCAATATTATGCAGCTTTTCACGCAGAGAGGGCGGATGCGTTGATCTCGCAAACCAAAACTGACCCCGTCATCGATGTGCGGGCATTGAAGAAGATTTATCACATCGGCGAGATCGAAGTGCCAGCTTTGCGCGGTGTTGATGTGCAGGTGCAGAGGGGTGAGGTGGTTGCCATTATGGGCCCCAGCGGGTCAGGCAAGTCCACGCTTATGAACATGATTGGCTGCCTGGATTCCCCATCGGAGGGCATTTACATTTTGGATGGCCTGCAGGTCTCTGACCTACGCGATGACCAATTGGCCGAAGTACGCAACAAGAAAATTGGCTTCGTATTTCAGAAATATAACTTACTTCCCCGTGTCAGCGCGCTTGAAAACGTGGAATTGCCCTTGCATTACAGCGGCCAGAATTCACATATGCTGCAGCGTGCCAGCGAAGCGCTCAAAGCAGTTGGCCTGGAGGACCGCATGCGCCACAAGCCCAACGAACTCTCTGGCGGGCAACAGCAACGTGTAGCCATCGCCCGGGCAATCGTCAATGAGCCTGCCATCATTTTGGCCGATGAACCCACCGGCAACCTGGACTCCCAGGCCGGTAAAGAAATTATGGACCTCTTACTGGGCTTAAACCGTGAGCGCGGCACAACTTTGGTGATCGTGACCCACGATCCGGATGTATCCGCACTGGCCGAGCGGGTGATCCACCTGCGCGATGGCTTGGTTGTGGACAATGGAGAGGCTAAATGAAAATTCTCCAAATCCTTCGTGAAGCTATCCGCAGCATCAACAGCAACCGCACACGCTCATTTTTGACTATCCTTGGAATCATTATCGGCGTGGCCGCAGTTATTGCCTTGATGGCAGCCGGTCAGGGTGCCCAGGCTTCAATTACCAACCAAATTCAGTCCATTGGCACCAACCTGGTGTATGTCATGCCCGGCAATCAACTGACCACGGTGACCAATCGCCGACCGCTTTCCCTTACGGACGCAAAATCGCTTGCCAATAAATTGCGCGCCCCGCATATCCGCACCGTTGCACCGGTTATCACTGATAATAACGAAGTCTCTTACGGCAAAGAAAGCCAGCAAACTTCTGTTTACGGCGTTGAGCCTGGCTTTGAGCTTGTTCAAAACCTCACCTTTGCCGAAGGGGCTTTTTTCACCCGCACCGAGCTTGACTCGCGTGCGTCAGTGGTTGTGGTAGGTCCAGTGCTCGCGGACCAATTGCTCGGCAAGCATGAGGGCATTATTGGGATGGTTGTGCGCATCAATAATTATCCTTTCCGCATTGTGGGCGTCACCAACCCAAAAGGCGGTAGCCAGTTCAACAACCCCGACACCTTTGCCTATATTCCGCTTACCAGTATGCAAGCGCGCGTCAAACAAGATCTCAGCTCTGGCAAGGTGAGTTTTATCCTGTTGCAGGCGGAGGACGAAGACTCGGTCAAGTTGGCAATCGATGAAGCCACAATGGTTCTGCGGGAAAGCCACCGGCTGAACCCCCGCCAACCAGACGATTTTTCAATCACCAACCAGGAAGATTTCTTATCGATAGCCAGCTCGATAACCAGCGTGCTGACAATATTCCTGGCGGGAATCGCGGGTATCTCTTTGCTCGTGGGTGGAATTGGCATCATGAACATTATGCTGGTCTCTGTGACAGAGCGCACCTCCGAAATTGGCTTGCGTAAGGCGCTTGGGGCCAGGAAGTTGGATATTATGCTGCAATTCCTCAGCGAATCCGCCATGCTCAGTTTAATTGGCGGCATCCTGGGCATTCTGATTGGGTGGGGTCTGGCCACCCTGATTGGATTTATAGCCGTTCAGGCAGGAGCCAATCTCATCCCTGTCGTTGGCTGGGATGCGATCCTGTTGGCGACGCTCTTCTCAACTGCGGTGGGCCTCTTCTTTGGCTGGTACCCAGCCAGCCGGGCAGCCAACCTGCAACCTGTTGAAGCATTGCGTTACGAGTAAGCACTCACACAAGAAAAAATGGCTGACCATATTCTGGTCAGCCATTTTTGATTCTTGTTGTGCTTATGGTCGGGTACCAACCACGAGAGGAACATCAATCTGGCGGTTACCTCGTAAAACCGTGAAGGTCACCGTGTCGCCAGGGTTCTTGTTGAGAATAAGGTAACTCAACAGTTCGCTGAAGTTGATGACAGGCTTGCCATCAATGGCGACGATCAAATCACCGCCTTTGCCGGTTTGGCTGTTAGCCGCGATCAAGCCTGCCTTGGCGGCTGGCCCGCCAGGGACAACATCCACGATGTAAGCGCCGCTGGCTTGGGGAAGATCCAGTTGCTTTGCGATCGAAAGGCTCATGCGTTCATCAGCCATGGCTGAAAGGCCCAGGTAGGGGTATTCGTATGTACCATTCTCAATCAAGGAGGGAACAACCCGCCTGACGATGTTCGAGGAAATGGCAAAACCAATCCCAGTATTCACAGCCCCACCTGAAAGGGAGGTTCCAGCGGTCTGGATGGCGCGGTTGACCCCAATCACCTGACCTTGGAGGTTAAGCAGCGGGCCGCCAGAGTTGCCGGGGTTGATGGAAGCATCAGTTTGTAACAAATCGCCAGCCGCGAAGAATTGAACACCTCCCTGGGTGGGGTCCCCGGATGAACGCAGTGAATCCAAGGTGCGGCCATGTGCTGAAATGATGCCCATGGTCATGGTGCCGCCCAAACCATAGGGGCTGCCAATAGCCACGACGATGGTTCCCACCGGTGCCTGGTCAGAATCGCCCAGGGGAAGGGGATGTAACTTATCAGCAGGCATATCCACTTTGACCACAGCCAGGTCAGAATCAAGATCGCGGCCGATGGTTTGTCCAGTCACCTTGGTGCCATCCGCGAAATCGACCTCAATGGATTCGACGTCTCCGGCGACGTGGTAGTTGGTGACGATGTGGCCTTCTTTGTCAATGACAAAGCCTGTGCCTTCACCAGAACCCTCAGCGCTGGTGAAACGAATCATCACCACACCAGGCAAGGTCTGTTGGTAAACCTGCTGTAAATCAGCTTGAAGATCACCCGAAGCGCCGGCGATGGGGACGGCAGGCTGGGCAGTGATGGTGACCGGCGCTGCAGGTTCTGCCCCGGTGGGGTTTTCACTGCTTTGACCGGACGGGCTGGCCGTAGTGGGGGCTGGTGTGGCCAATGCCGGTATCAGGTCTGGTAACTTGGGGAGCTCAGGCAGGTTCTGGGTGTTAATCGAACAAGCAAGGCTGGAAAGCGCAAGGACAAAGACCAGTAGTATTGGAATTAATTTTTTCGATTTCATACGTATTTTCATCTTTCTGATTGTGAAGGTACCTCTTCAGTAATTATAGTCAGGCAATTCATGTCGTTTACAGCCGCATAAGGCATCGGCATTTTCATAATATAGCCTGCACTTATTTAAAATTTATAAAAATTTGATATACCAGAATGATAGAGCCAATAATTTTGATTGAGAAAAACAAAGTTGCGTACATAGAAGAAAGCAGCTTCTTTACTTTTGTAAAAAGGTGCTTTCTTTCTTGGTTTGTTTAGAATGTGGTTAATACAGGCAAAAGCTCTTTTCAGATTTGATCTACTAACAGATATTGAACTATTTATTCAACCTGACTTGAACGCCTCCATAAATTCAGGTCACCATCTTGGGCGTATCTGTCGATTTCTTTCAATTCATCATCACTAAATTGCAGATTCTTTAGGGCTTTCACGTTATCTTCCAATTGATCTATGCTGCTAGCGCCAAACAAGACACTGGTAACTCTTTTATCCCTTAAACACCAGGCCAATGCCATTTGAGCAAGAGTTTGTCCGCGATTTTGTGCGATTTCACGCAGGCTACGAATCCTCCCCATGTTATCTTCGTTAAGAAAAGCCTGCTTGAGTGAACCAGCTTCCGCGGCACGAGACCCTTTCGGAATTCCATTTAGATATTTGTCAGTAAGCATACCCTGAGCAAGGGGTGAAAATGCAATCACTCCAATGCCTTCCTCATCGACGACATCGAGCAATTCATCTTCAATCCATCGGTTTAGCATGGAATAGGATGGCTGGTGAATCAAACAAGGCGTGCCCAGACGGCGAAGAATACTGGCTGCTTCTCGGGTTCTTGATGCGCTGTAGGATGATATACCAACATATAACGCTTTACCTTGTCGCACAACCTGATTGAGTGCGCCCATAGTTTCCTCG
>CAYVRH010000019.1:0-12375 GCA_964452955.1 uncultured Anaerolineaceae bacterium
TTGAAGCTCTCCGCCAGGGGTTCATTTCTGTCTGCCCGCTGCGCATGGATATGACCGATACCCCTACACTAAGTCGCTTAAAAGGATTCCAAATCAGTCTTTAATTTCATCCCAGCGTCACGTTTTGAAGTTTTCAGGTTGGTAATAATCAAAATGATTGCCAACAGTAGCAGGAGTGCCGAAATCCGATAGTCGATTGGTGGTCGGATACCCCAAAGTACTATTAAGTACGCGTTGGGTTCGATAATCCAAAGCAGCAAGGGAATATAGAACTGGCGGGGATGGGCAAAAAGGTAGAGAACCGCGATGACAACCGCGGCATACATGTAGCGTTCATGCATTCCCGGTAGAAAACTGACACAGATAAGAATTGAAAGCAAAGCGAAATCAGGCAGATTGTTGGGGTTTAATTCAAATCTACGGTTGCGCAGGATGAGTATTAAACCAACAAAAAGCAATAGAAGCGTCAATATAATGCCTGGTAAAGCATAAAGCGTGTAGTTGTCTGGAAGAAAATTGTAAATATTGCCAAAATTAAACACTGTACGGGGATACGACCCAATTTGACCAAGATATACCCCAAAAACTTCCTTTCCTGGGCGGCCTAAAAAAATTGCAGGCAGTGAAGTTAGGACGAGAACGAGGGGAATCCACAAAAACTGGGCAAAACTGTATTTACGTGTTTTTAGAAAATGCATGCCCAGAAACGGCAAAAAGAAAATCGCCTGAAGCTTGAACGCAAAGGCAAAGCCGTAAGCAATGAAAGCCAAGGTGAATTTTTCAGTACTCAGGAAGTAAAGGCAGATTAGTAAAAAGCAAGTGTATATAATATCAACCTGGCCCCAAACAGCGCCATTTAGGATGACTGAGGGCAAAAAATAGAAGCATAAGTAGGAGAATACGGGCAGGTGACGTTTATTGGGTTTTGGTAACAGGTTTTTGACATAAAAATAGATAACGATCCCTGCAAAGATCTCAAATATGGCGGTCACTATCTTAATTTTGGCTATCGCCGAAGCAGGGAGGTACGACAAGAATGCCAGGATGTAAAGATAAGTTACCGGGTAATCTGACTTAATCGTGGCAATACCTGCAAAGCCTCCATTGTTGTCCAAGTGTTGATACCATGGGGTGAAATCGTAAACCATGTCGTAGGTTTCAAATCCGCGCTGTGTGTTTCTCAAGTAGAGTCCGGCAAGCGTGACAATGACCATAACCGCCCAACCGTAACGCATCCAGAAGTTAGAACTTGCCCTTAACGTGCTGGTGCTTTTTGCTTGTCTCATTGGTTACAACTCTCCTCAGGAAAGTCGGTCAGGCAAACTTCCTGGCTAATGAAAAGCAGTGCTGTTTGGTCACGATAAAGCAGATGGTACCCGTTGACCTCGCCTTTTTTGGCATCGCGATAGAAGCGTTGATTTTCAGTAAATTTCTCAGGGTTCACACCAACGACATTTGGATTTAAGTAATCCGCGATGCGTTGAGCGGAAAGCATCAGGATGGTGAACTCATTCTCCTCAATGAACCCATAATTCAGCAGATCGTAATTTGTGCCTGCTGACCAATTCTTGCTTGAAGGAAAGTACAGCCGATAATCATAATAGACCTTCTGAGGTTTATCTTTGAGGCGGTCGAGGCGAAGCATGCATTCGCGGTAGAAGGTAAGGGCAGGGTTCTCTTCTATTGCAGAAATCCGTTCTCTAATGATTGTTCCATCGGTGTTGAGGAACAAAAAGCCCTGGATGAAGACAAGCACAATTAATCCCATCCGGACAACAAATGGTAATCCACGCTTTGGCGCGGAGGTATCTTTCTTTTCTGGAATGAGCAGTATAAAACTTGAAAATAGCGGCAGTGAGACTGGCAACCAGTATTGGTACTTGAAATGCGTGAAAAAGAAAACTGAAATGCTCAGCGGCAGAACCCAGGCAAGGAAAAGGGCAGAATGAAAGCGGCTTTTTTCTTGCCGGATACCAAAGGCGGTAAGCGCGAATGCGAGCAAGATGAACCCAACAGAGCCATAATCCTCTTTCAAAATCGGCAAAGCAGCTGCCAGGCCTTTCGCGTAGACAACGCCATAACCCTCAGATAGCCAACTTGCCTGGCCTTGGAGTGTATAAAGGTATTGAATTCTCCCGTACTTTGACAAAAGGAAGGTGTTGGAAAGTAGAAAAAACAATAGCATCAGACCAATGAATAAAGATCCAGCCCTGACAACTTGTTTCCAGTTGCCCTGTCTCTTTACAAAGTACCAGATCAGGCAAACCAGCACTGTCAAGAAAAAATAGAGCCCAACCAATTTTGTTGCGGTCAATACTCCACAAAAGGCAGCAGCCCAATAGAAATTCTTACCAAGTTGATGCTGGTCTTTCCAGAGAAAATATAGCACCATGGCAGAGAAAAAAATAACCAAACCATCCGGGTGGAGCCAAAGTGCATTCCGCAACGTGGCAGGGATGATTGCCAGAAATAGAAACAGGGCAATTGAGCGCCATGTTTTGAATTGATCCTGAATATAGGTGAGGACAAGCAAGCCTCCCAAGGTCGGCAGTACGCTAATGAATTGCCTTAGCACAAGCATCATCAAGGTAAAGTTACCCTCAAGACCTAATCCGCGCAACGTCAGCATCAATAAGGCACCAAAGCCAAAAAAAGGAAGGCCATAATAATAGTATTCATAGACGATAAAACGTCCCAAAGTTTGTTTTAGGGTTGGACCACCACTGATCATCTTCTGCATAACCGGGATGACAACACCCTCATCCGGCTCGAGCATGGTCACCATGGCTAGATTTTCTGAAGCTTGGTGGTTAGGTATTATTGCCAGTAAGAAGAGAACCAAGGCAATCCCTAAAAGAATCGGTAGAATCAAGTGATTTTTTCGAGCCATCGAGAAAATTATAGCCTATGCAAATCGAATGAGGAACAATGAGCCCGGAAGGTTTGAGTGAGTAGAATCTAGGCAATATGTGCAGGCTGAGCCTGAATTTAAAGACTCTGGTATAGAATAGTTTTATGTTGCCAAGTTATCGTATACGTCAAAGGGACTACCTGCTGGAGATCTCGCGGGCGCTGACCGAGGAATTAAACCTTGAGGCCTTGCTAACGCGCATTCTGTCCATTTCCGTGGACATGCTCTCAGGACAAGCAGGCTTCATTTCCCTGAGTGAGGACAATAACAACTGGAGCATTAAAGTAGCCCAAGGCATCCCAGGCGCGCTGATAAGCCGTCTGAACGTGTGGATGAAGAACCTGGGTCAATCCGAGCAAATGCCTGACCTTCTACCAGAAGTGAATAGCTACCTCAAGGAAGTCTCGATGGGTGCTCTGAATGGGGTTGGTCTGCCTTTGATTGTTCAGCGGAAGCAAATTGGTGTCATCTACGTTCTGAGAAACTCGGAAACTACCTTTAATCAAGAAGATCTCTCTATCCTGAGTAGTTTTGCCAATCAGGCTGCTATCGCGGTACGGAATGCAAGACTTTATGACCAATCCATTGAGCAAAACCTACGCCTGGCAGCCCTTTTTAGAGCTGTGGCTGATGGCATCCTTATTTTGGATGCTGAACTGAAGGTTTCGCAGGTGAATACCAGCCTTGAGAGAATGCTCGACATGAACCAATCAGAATTGGTTGGCAAGAAGTACTCAGAAGTTATTACCTGGGTGGATAAGCCGGTAGGGGTCACGCTGGAAGAATCCATGCGAACCTATTGGGCCAAGCATTCCCGTGAAGAATTGATGGTGGAAGGTGAAATTAGCCGTTCCTGTGGGCTTGCGCCATTACCGATTTCCATCTCGTATGCACCCCTGTTTGACGAAAAGGGCAGACTGATCAATGTGATTTGTTCTGTCCAGGATATCTCACGTTTCAGGGAAGCCGATGAATTGAAAGCCAATTTCATCTCCGTCGTGAGCCACGAACTGAAAACGCCGATCGCACTTATCAAGGGTTATGCCAGTACATTGCGCAGGGATGATGTAACCTGGGATAAAAACACGGTTCAGGAGAGCCTGAGCGTCATTGAGGAAGAAGCGGACCATCTAGCCTTGATGGTGGAAGACTTACTGGATGCCAGCCGATTGCAAGCCAGCGGTGGCGTTGCCCTGAAGAAATCTGAAATTGATCTGGCTGAACTTTCGGCTGAAGTCGTGGATCGATTTAAGAAACAAGATACCAATCACAGCTTTCGTCTCGGTTTTCCAACAGATTTTCCGACTGTTGTGGGAGATGAATATCGCCTGCGACAGGTTCTCACCAACCTGGTTTCGAATGCTGTTAAATACACCCAGACAGGTGAAATTTCGGTGACTGGCAGTTCAAACACCCGTGAAGTTCAAGTTACTGTTCGCGATCATGGGCAGGGCTTTGACCCTGTGGACATTCCGCATGTGTTTGATCGTTTCTACCGCTCAGAGGATGCGATCAAAAAAACCAAGGGCACAGGGTTGGGCCTCTATCTATGCAAAGCCATCATCACAGCCCATGGAGGCCGTATCTGGGTGAATGAATCTTATCGCGAGGGCGCTGAAATCAGTTTTACCATCCCGCATGAGGATCAACAAATACCACTACTAAGGTTGGGGAAATGAGTCATCTAAAAGATCTTGAAGTGCCCGGTTTTACCATCAATTACATGGAGGAAACAGATTCCACCAATGATGACTGCCTGCGAGCAGCAGAAAATGGAGCGCCTGAATACTCTGTTTTTGTCGCGGATTACCAAAATAAAGGCCGTGGCCGCGGTGGGCGGGAATGGAATTCGACCCGCAGGTCATCGCTGACCTTCTCAGTATTACTGTATCCGACTCCTGAAAAAACCCGCTATGCAGGGCGTTTCAGCGCTTTGGGAGCGCTTAGCCTGGTACGTGCCCTCCAGAACATGGAGCAAATCAAGACTTACATCAAATGGCCAAACGATGTTTTACTAAAAAACCAAAAAATTGCCGGTGTGCTGGTTGAATCTTTATGGGATGGGGAACAACTAAAGGCCATCATCCTTGGGATGGGCATCAATATCTTGGAGGAATCCATTCCGGATGTTAAACGCATCATCTACCCCGCTACCAGCATACAAACCGCCACAGGCAAAACTTTGGACCGCGCTTTATTGCTGAAAGAAATTCTAAAGCAGATAATGGATTTACGGCAAATATTCCCGACCACCGAATTTATTGACTTATGGAATGAGCATCTGGCTTATAAAGGCGAAGAAGCCTTTTTCCATGCGGATGATGGCAGGCTTCTCCGTTATCAAATTCAATTTGTTGATGAAGATGGTTGCCTGATTGTGCGCAACCATCTGGGCAAGATTCAGAAGGTCTCCTCCGGCGAGTTAGCTGCCTGAGAGGCTGCCGCGGAAGCGGAGGCAATTTCTTCTGCCGGAATACGGGCTATCGCGGCCACGCTGTCATCTTTTTCCAGATCCATGATCTTGACCCCTTGCGTGGCCCGGCCTTGAACGGAGATGCTGGCCACCTTTGTGCGCATGACAATGCCACCTCGGGAAATAATTGTCACCTCTTCATCATTCTGAACAACCTTAGCCTGCACGAGCCTGCCGATCAGGTCAGTGACATTACGATCAATGGTCGAAACGCCCAGGGTACCGCGCGATTTGGGGATGTATTCCTCCAAAGGTGTGCGTTTGCCCTTGCCATTCTCGGTGATCACAAGCAAAGAGCCATTTTTCTCAACAATTTCCATCCCGATCAAGTGATCGTTTTCGGATAAATGAATTCCAGTAACGCCCATGGTTGTACGCCCAGTCTTGCGCACCTGGTTTTCGTGGAAGCGTAAAGCTTTACCTTCTTTCGTGACCAGGATGACGTCATCTGTGCCATTGGTTGGCAGTACCCAACGCAGTTCATCCCCCGGGTCCAGGCGTATAGCAATCAAGCCTGAGGTGCGCACATCTTTGAAATCTTCAAGAGGAATGCGTTTGACACGTCCATCGCGCGTGGCCATTACGCAATACTTGAAAGCATTGAAGTCCTTGATAGCGAGAATGGATGTGACAGTTTCATCAGGCACGAGGTTAATCAAGTTGATTACGGGCAGGCCTTTGCTTTGGCGGCTTTCTTCAGGCACTTCAAAAACACGCCCGGAATAGACCTTGCCCTTGTCAGTGAAGAAAAGCAAAGTATCCAGGGTGTTGCAGCGCTGGAATAGAACTACCTGATCCTCTTCGCGCATGGATTGGCCAAGCACGCCGCGGCCGCCACGACCTTGTGATCGATAAGCCAGGTCAGAAACGCGCTTGATGTAACCGCGGTTGGTGATCGAGACAAAGACAGGCTCAGCCTGAACCAGCGACTCATCGGAAAGATCGAGGTCCATATCGTGATCGATGCGGGTACGGCGGTCATCCCCATATTTGGCCGCGACTTCCTGTAAATCAGCGCGAATGATATTTAGAACACGATGCGGATGCCCAAGGATGTCTTCGAGATCAGCGATGAGCGCGGTAACCTGCTTGTATTCCTCATCAATCTTGATGCGTTCAAGGGCAGCCAGGCGGCGTAATTGCATATCCAAAATAGCCTGGGCTTGCACTTCAGAGAGAGTAAAGCGGGTAATCAGGTTGGTTTTGGCTTCTTCACCGTCTTTGGATTCACGGATTGTTTTGATAACTGCGTCCAAATTATTGAGCGCGATTAGCAGGCCATCCAGGATATGGGCACGCTTTTTGGCCTTATCAAGGTCAAACATGGTACGCCGGGTAATGACTACCTGACGATGCTCAAGGTAGTGCATGAGTGCCTTCTTGAGAGAAAGCATATGCGGTTCGCCATTAACCAATGCCAGCAACTGTACACCAAACGTGGATTGTAAGGCCGTGTATTTGAAAAGCTGATTGAGTACCTTTTTGGGCTGGGCGGTGCGTTTGAGTTCAATGATGATGCGCATGCCCTTGCGGTCGGATTCGTCGCGCAGGTCTGAAATTTGATCCAACTTGCCTTCGCGGACAAGTTCAGCAATGCGCTCAATCAGGCTCGTTTTGTTGAGTTGGTAAGGAATTTCGGAGATGCGGATGGCAAAGCGCCCGGTTCGGGTTTCTTCAATGGTGGCAACACCACGCATGATTAAACGCCCCCGGCCAGTGCTGTAGGCTGAGCGAATGCCTTCATCTCCAACGATGATGCCGCCGGTGGGGAAATCGGGCCCAGGGATGACCTGCATGAGGTCCTCGATGGTCACGTCTTCGATTTCATCGTAGCGGTCGATGAGGATTTCAAGGGCTTTTACCAATTCCCGCAGGTTATGCGGCGGAATATTGGTGGCCATACCAACCGCGATGCCATTGGAGCCGTTCATCAGCAAGTTAGGCATGCGGGCTGGCAAGACTTCGGGTTCTTGAAGAGAACCATCGAAGTTGTCCACAAACTCGACTGTATCCTTTTCCAGATCGGTTAAGACTTCATCCGCGATTTTCGCCAGGCGGGCTTCGGTGTAGCGCATGGCCGCTGGCGGATCGCCATCGATGGAGCCAAAGTTTCCCTGGCCGTCAATCAGTGTGTAGCGCATGGAAAAATCCTGGGCCATGCGAGCCATGGAATCATAGACGGCGCTATCTCCGTGGGGGTGGTATTTACCAAGTACTTCACCAACGATGCGGGCTGACTTTTTGTAGCCTGATGTGGAGTGAATGCCAAGATCGTGCATGGCATAAAGGATGCGACGGTGTACAGGCTTAAGTCCGTCGCGCACATCCGGTAACGCGCGGGCGACAATGACGCTCATGGCGTAATCGAGATAGGCCGTGCGCATCTGGGAGTCGATATCTACTGACTGCAAGTTGCCAGCATTATTGCCACCAAGAGGGGTGTAGTCATCCTCAATGGGATTGTTATTTTCTTCGGGCAGATCGGTATCTTCAGTCATTGATTTTCGGGTTCTTTTCTAAAAAATAGGCTATTTACAACCTAACAATTATACCCTATCAAGCATATTTTTACCGGCTTTAACAATGGAAAAATGGAATTTTAGGCTTTTTTTGGCCTTAGGGACAAATATCGCGGAAAGTAGTGGTCGTGGACCAAATGAGTCTATCGGACTGAACAAAGTAGCCGAGATAAGCATCAATATATGGGTCGCCAGGATGTTGACACCCAACCACAACCATATCTTCTCCGGATGGTAACGGGTCCTGAGGGGCTGAACCGTCGCCGATAAGCACATCGTAATGGGTAGGCGTAAGGATTGTAAAAGTGTTCCCTACAATTAACGGATCATCCTTTATCCTGAAGTAACCAGGGTAAATGCCCTTGCCATAGAGGAGAACGGCGTAAGGTTTTTCTGCAAACGCACGCAAGCCTTCTGGGCTGATACCGATTTCATCCAGAATTTTCTGCATTGGCAGACGTTCAAGCACGGCAAGTTTGGTCTCATTATGATAGAGGGAGGGAAATGCAAGGTTTAGAAGTGGCAGACTAAGCCCAATCGTTAAGAATAAAACGCTCGTCAGTAAAAGCGGCCAGGAAAGATTTTTATTAATTGCAGCGCGCGATAGCGGTGCATGCACATATATCGTCTCCGCATTAAGCACTTTAAAGGAAACAAGGACGGTCCAAATCCCCAGCAAGAAATAAAAATAAATGGTCCAATCAACCGGCAAAAGATAACGGCTACCGGATGTGCGCACCAGAGCGTTGGAGAGATAATAACTGACGTTAAGCATTAATGGAACCAGCCCTGCCCATCCAAGTTTTTTCCAGGCATATGAGAGCCCGAGACTGATGAAAATAAGATTGCAGGCAAAGGCAAGCGCTTGCTCAGGGGGTAGTTTACCTGTCCAAACATTCGGTTCGCGCCAATATTCCTGGTTCAGAACCAGGGTTGGCTTCTGTGGAAATATCTGAAAAGGAAGAACAAAGAGGGCTTTAACTTGGTTATTAATAAAGTGCCCTAAAATGAGCACAAGTTTATTGCGGTAGAGCAGTGGAGTCTCTTGCGGAATCTGCACCAGATCGGAATCCCCCTCAGGCACATCATTCTCAGACATCGGGACCAATCCATTTGGCGGCTGATAGGTAGGTGTTGGTACCGATCCGCTTGGCCTAATCACAGACGATCCGGTTTGGTTGATGTAGACGTTGGAAACAAGCATAATCGAGGTATTAGGTTGCTGAGTTTTTGGTTCTACCGTTATGGGAGAATCAGGTTCGAAACGCTGGATGATTGCCTGTTGTACCTTCCAGGTGATTGGATCCTTGCCATAATTAACCCGGGTATATAGACTCCAGGGCAGAATCACTATCAGCGCCCCAAGCGTGAAAAGCGCCAGGCGCGACAACTCGGTCTTAATGTTCCGAATGTTAATAAGTAAGAGAAAGAGCAGACAGAAACCAAAAACGACCACATTGTTGGATCGGACGAAGCTGGCAATGCCAAGTACACCACCGACAGCCAGCGGCAAGGCCCTTGATGACTTTCGAAATCCTAACCATTGGACGAGTAAAAAACCCGCGATGGCAAGTAATAATGCTGAAGGAAACTCAGTCATGTAAAGCCGCGAATTTGAAACTGAAATCTTATACGTAAAGATCAGGGCAGTAAATTCTTTAAAAATCCCAAAAGCTGCCATTAACAACCCGAACAAGCTCCCCGCGAACTGCTTGCCCAGCAGGTAAAGACAGACCGGGAAGAGCGCGAGGAAAAGTATTTGTACATTGGTCGTGACAAGGTAGGACTGGCCAAAGAAGTAATGGATTAGGCCAAGGAAGAGTGCATAAAAAGGTTTCTCTGTGAAGTAAGGGGTCTCAAGTTTACCCCCAATGATCAGGTATTGGCCGCCCAGGTCCATTAGTCGGGCATCACTGCTGGGCAAGAGTGCGCCGTCAGGTGGCAGAGGTCCGTAGAAGAAAAAGCTGTTTGAGAATGGTGTTTTGATCCAAAGCAAGCTGGCAACCAACCAAATACCCAAGACCAGAACAACTTCGAGCAAAATCCGGGTACCTGTATTGGGCTGCCAACTTTTATTCTTGATAAGCCAACGCAAGCCCTGATCAAGAGTAATGATGGCCAATAGAATACCAGCCAGAGCGATTGCCAACACGGGCACACCTGCGGTATTCCAATAGCGACTATCTGGTTGCAGTCCAACTCGCGTGACCGAAATTAGTATCCACACGACCATGAAAATTAGCAAAGTGGTAGCCAGGCTTTGGTTTTCTTTGCTGTGAAACGCCTGTTGCTTATGAATGACAAAATAGATCAGCATGCTGAGTAGCCAGGCATAAAAGAGCAGTCCAATCCAAGCCAATAATTTGTTAAAAAATTGGTCGCCAGGATCTGAAAGCTCACTCATACTGAACATCAGAATGATGAAACTGGAAAGTAGAATGCTCAAACCTAAAGCTGGTTTTTTTGTCAAGTGTTGCAAAGGCACAAGCCACTTACTGTGTGAGTCTTTCTTACTGAGAGCAACCGCCTGAACCAGAAAAGCGACTCCAGAAAAGATGATTAGTCCCAAGGTTATCAGCCAGACCAAGTTGGGGCTTGAAGCAATCGGCACATTGGACCGCAAAGGACTACTTGCCATTAGAACAGCTACCAAAAAACTCTCCAAACCCAAGGCCACCAGCAAGAGCGGTAATTTTGAATCATAAGGAGAGGAATTGTTGTCAAGCTGTTTGATCAAAGGGAGCTCCCACAATAATTATATTCAATTATGAAGAACAGTCCTTAAGCCGATAAGGGCACTCAGAATCTACGCCAGGAATTCTTCCAATATCGCAGCAACGCCATCTTGTTCAACTGGCAGGGCAATCTCATGCGCGATTTCCTTGATGCGAGGATCGCCATTACCCATAGCAAAGAGTCTTCCGACCCCATCAACGAGTGAAAGATCATTGCCACCATCACCAAAAGCAATAACCTCATCTCTCGGAATTCCCAGCATCCCGGCCAAAGCAAGCAGACTTCTGCCCTTGGTAGCCAGTTTTGAGGTTATTTCGATGTGATTGCGTGAGACGGCGCTAAATTCCAAGGGGAATTTGGCGGCAAGATCGCTTGCAACTGCGATCATATCCAAACCCATAGATTGCGAAGCATTCACTTTTACGACAGCATCAATTGAAGCTTCCAGAATTTTCAAGACAGAATCTATCGGCTGGGTTGTTGCCAGAAAGGCTAGATATTCGGCCAATTTTTCAGGGTGGTCCTGCAAACGCTTGGTTGCCTGGGCAGCTCGGCGTTCTTCGTAATATTCCACGTCTTCGGTTTGTAAAGCGAATGTAAAGCCCATGTTTTCCAATACCCTGACCGGCTCAATGATCTCTTCTACCGGAGTAAGTTCCTTATAAATAGTCTTCCCGGAAGGCAAGATTTTGATGATGGCTCCATTGGCTACACTGGCATATGAAAAAAGGTCACTATTAAGTAGTACGGATGGAATCGTGGGATAAGACCGGCCAGTGGCAATCACCAAAATCGCACCGGCTTCATTTGCGGCTCGCAGCGCATTGAAAACACGATCCGAGACGTAATTACCATACTGCAAAATTGTGCCATCCAGGTCAGTGGCGATAAGCTTGGGAAAATTCATTTGTTTTAGTCTCCATTCAGCATAAAAAAAGGGCTGTCTCGCAGCCCTTTTCATAGATTTATCTTACCTGAGAGGGCAGCCGCTAAGGGCGTTGAAGGTGAGTGTGCACCACCAGGAGGCGGGCATAAATACCAGAACCACAATGATCAGGATAAGTGAAATGAGGAGGATGATGAGGATTATCGAACACCATCCCATTTTTGCAGGTTCATTGACAACCTCAGGCGCTGGCGAAGGTGCCGAACTTGGAATTGGGGCTTGAATTGGTTGGAATTGAATTGCCGGCTGTTCGGGAACATAGGCTTGAAAAGCCTGCGGTTCTTCAACTACTGGCGCTATGTAGGGTGCCTGCGTGTATATCGGTTCTTCACCTCTTTGTTCGAAGATGAAAACAGTGCTTTCTGCCAGGGTAATCAAGTCACCTGAATGCAATAATGTCGGCGCCTTGATGCGGACCCCGTTCAGGAATGTGCCATTGGTTGAGCCCAGATCTTCTACGTAGACGCCATCTGCACGGGTGATAAAACGAGCATGCCGCCGTGAAATTTCCGGATCTGGTACCGGCACATCATTATTAAGCTCACGGCCGAGAATGACCTCCGGTTTTTCCAATATATAGGAAGAGCCGGGGATAGGTCCTGAGCGCATCAAAAGGGTAGAGGTGACAATAGGCATAAGAGCTCCAGATAATTCGTAATCCAATATTTTTTATTTTATCACTAAGGCGATGCCTCCAATCCGGGATAGGTGACATCTTTATAGAACTGTCGTTCGCGTGTCAAGTCAAAAGATAATGTTACTGAGCCACAGTTGTTGGTTCAAAAGATAA
>CAYVRH010000020.1:0-11833 GCA_964452955.1 uncultured Anaerolineaceae bacterium
AACCAAACCGTGACAGAAAATATCCTAATCGGCCTTGATGAGCCCAAATTTGTGCTCAACCTCAAAAAGTATGACCAAAAAGTGCGGGATCTGGCTGAACAATTCGGCATCCAGATTGACCCGACCGCGCAAATCTGGCAACTCAGCGTTGGTGAGCAGCAGCGTGTGGAAATCCTCAAGATCCTATACCGCGGCGCGCAAATCCTTATCATGGACGAGCCTACCGCCGTTTTAGCCCCCCAGGAAGCCGCCGAACTGATTGATACCCTGCGCGGTATGGCCCTGCAAGGCAAATCCATCATCTTCATCAGCCATAAACTCAATGAAGTACGTGCGGTGGCAGATCGCCTGACTATCCTGCGCAAAGGCCGTGCCACTGCCGAAGGCATTTCACTCGAAGGCATGACCAAGGAGTCTCTGGCTTCACTGATGGTCGGCCGTGAAGTGATCTTTAACCTGCAAAAGCAACAACAGACAGCCGGAAAAATGGTTCTTGAACTGCAGGAAGTCTCCGCGGTCAATAATAAAAACCTGCCTGCCCTGCGTAAAGTAAACCTTTGCCTCAAAGAGGGTGAAATCCTTGGCATTGCAGGCGTGGCTGGCAATGGTCAGTCGGAATTGGTTGAGGTTATCACCGGCCTCAGGGAGTGCACCGGGCGTATTATGCTCGAAGGCAACGATATCGCTAATAAGAGCCCCCAGGCATCCATTTCCGCGGGCCTGGCTCACATCCCGGAAGACCGCATTGGGGTTGGTTCCGCCCCCAATCTCTCACTCACCAAAAATGTGATTATGAAAAGCTACGACCACGCCCCCATCAGCAATGCATGGCGGGTTGACTACACAGCGGCCGGCCAACAAGCGGAGGAACTTAAAAATCTTTACAAAATCCAAGCCCCAAACATCGAAACCCAGGCCCGTAAGCTTTCGGGCGGCAACCTGCAGAAGCTGATTTTGGCTCGCGAGCTCTCTTCTAAACCCCGGCTGATCGTTGCCATGCAGCCTACCCGCGGGTTGGACGTGGGCGCGATTGAAGCTGTTTTGGAGCTTTTACTTGAAGAACGCTCAAAAGGTGGCGCCGTTCTGCTGGTTTCTGAAGACCTCGAAGAATTGCTTTCCCTCTCCGACCGCGTGGCGGTGATGTATGAAGGCGAAATCGTTGGGGTTTTGGACCAAAAAGACGCCGATATCAATACCATCGGCCTGATGATGACCGGTTCTCTCAAAGGTGACCCGGGCTGCCCTCCCGTCGAGCCCAAAGACCAGCCATTAACCAACAAAGACCAGGGAGCTGAGTAATGGGCCTCCGTCTCGACATCCAAAAACGTACTGAAGATTACCCGAATTGGTTACCCGCCGCCACCAGCGTAGGCGCGGTACTGCTCGCTTTCCTGTTCAGCGGCTTGATTCTGATGAGCGTTGGTGCTGACCCCATTCGTATTTTTTCATTCTTCTGGACTGCCAGTTTTGGCTCCTGGGGAGCAGTCTCAGACGTTATCGTCAAAGCCACGCCTTTACTCTTGATCGGCCTGGCCTGTGCCTTTGCTTTTAAGATGAAGCTTTGGAATATTGGCGCGGAAGGCCAGTTCTATATGGGCGCTTTTTTCTCCAGCATGGTGATTCTGCTGCCCATGGTCAACCTCGAAACCACGCCAAAAACTTTGGTTTTGGCACTGATGATGCTGATGGGCCTGCTTGGCGGTGCCTTATACGGCTTCATCCCTGGCGTGTTGCGCTCCAAATACAACATCAATGAAGTCATCACCACTCTTATGCTCAACTACATCGCTGTCTTTTGGAACAACTATTGGATCTTCGGTAAGTACAGCGATGCTGGCTTCCAGATGACCAAGATGTTCCCGAAGGTGGCCTGGCTGCCAAGGTTGTCTGACTTTGCCAAGCAATACAAAGGCTTTTCAGGTATTACTCTGCACGTGGGTGTTATCTTTGGCCTGATAGCCGCCATCATCGTCTGGCTTATCCTCAACAAAAGCCGCTGGGGCTACAAAATCACCTTGATAGGCGACAACCCCAAAGCTGCCAAGTATGCTGGCCTCAACATCACCCGTAACATTATTTTGGTCTTCATGTTCTCTGGCGCCTTGGCTGGCCTGGCAGGCATGGCTGAAGTGACTGGCGTTGTGCATCGCCTGCAGGAGCGTATCTCCACCAATTATGGTTTTTCCGGGGTTATCATCGCCTGGCTGGCCAAGCTCAACCCCTTCGCAGTGATCCTGGTTTCCATCCTCTTCGGCGCGCTGATCGTTGCCGGTCGCGAAATTCAACCATCTGGCGTGTCATTCCTTATCCAGGGCATCATCCTCTTCCTGGTGATTTCCAGTGATGTAATCCTCAAATACACCATTCGGATCGTGCACACGGACAAAGATGGAAAGGCCATCCAACCAGAAACGGCCGTGGTAGAGGAGGCAAAGTGAACTTTACCGTCATCTTCCACGCCGGCATTGCCACCGGTACAATTTTGCTCATCGCCGCCATTGGCGAGATTTTTGCCGAACGCTCAGGTATTCAGAACCTGGGTATCGAAGGCATGATGCTGCTCGGTGCTATGGTTGGCTTTAAAACTGCTTACGTCTCTGGTAACGCTTGGCTGGGTTTGCTTGCAGCCATCCTGGCAGGTGGCTTGTTAAGCCTTCTGCATGGTGTGGTGACCATCTCCTTCCAGGCTGACCAAACCGTTAGCGGCCTCTCGCTAACATTCCTGGGAACGGGTATTGCTCTGGTATTAGGTGAAGGCTTGACCGGTCTTACAACCGCCACCATTCCCAACATCACGGTGCCGCTGCTTTCACAGCTACCTTTTCTTGGGCAAGTCTTATTTACCAACCATAACCTGCTTACTTACTTTGGTTATCTGCTGATACCGATCGCCTGGCTTTTCATTTTCAAGACCAAGCCCGGCCTGCACCTGCGCGCTGTGGGTGAAAAACCAGATGCCGCGGATACCTTGGGTGTGAGTGTTTATCGCCTGCGCTACCTCTACACTTTTATTGGCGGCTGTTTTGCAGGATTGGCTGGCGCGGCTATCAGCATCGCCATCTCCCCCGGTTGGTACAGCCATCTCACCACCAGCGGCCAGGGCTGGATTGCCGTTGCCCTGGTCATCTTTGCCCAATGGAACCCCACCCGCGCGGCGCTTGGCGGTTACCTCTTTGGTATGCTGCGGCGTTTGTTGTTGGACCTTCAGGGTCCGGCTATGCTGCTTGGGGTGAAAAACCCCTTCTTCTACGACCACAATCTGGTCTTCTTCCTGCAGATGGCACCCTACCTGCTGACCATTATCGCCCTGATTTGGGGCTCCAGCACTGCCAGACGCAAACGCCTTGGTGCCCCCGCCGCCCTTGGTGAGCCCTACATTCGCGGCGAGCGCGGGCTGTAAGCTGAGTTTAGCGTTGGGTTAGTTCCATTTGTTTGTAATTTTCTTTTTCCAAGGCTGACTCAGGTCAGCCTCTTTCTAATCTTTGCTTCAAGTCTTGCTTTAATAGCTTTTCATCCTGATGTTTCATCCTCTGGCAGCGCCTGAATACCTTCTGCTTGGAATTACCTGAGTGCAGATTCTCACTCTATGGCGCTTTGCGTCACGAATACGTACACAGTCGTCGCTGATACTTCTCATAACAACTGAAAAAGGGGGCGTCATCCTGAGCTTCATTTGCGAAGGATCTGCCAGTACAGAGCAGATGAATACTAATTGTTAAGAAGAACCTAAATATCAACACCGAGCTCGTGGGTACCAATATCCGACTATAAAGCATGTTGAATCTCGAGAAAACTCAGCCTGCCTGGTTACCCTTCACCCACTCTGTCAGGTCTTCCGGTCGGATGGGCATGTGGGTTACCCTCAATCCTGTGCCATGATAAACCGCATTGGCAATAGCCGGCGGTGTGGGGATGCTCACAATCTCACCAACGCCCTTCGCCCCAAACGGACCTTCCGGCATCAGGTCTTCCACAAGGAGAGTCACCATCTCAGGTGAATCCTGCATACGTGGCACAGGGTAGCGTGCTGCTCGATCAGACCAAATCACCCCATCTTCAACCTTAAACGCTTCCATCAAGCCAGCCCCGATGCCCATCACTACCCCACCCTGCACCTGGGCTTCGAAACCCAGCGGGTTGATCACGCGCCCAGAATCGTTGGCAGTTAGTACGCGCAGTACCTTCAATTCGCCATTGTTTTTATCTATGCGCAGCTCTACGGCCTGCGCGGCAAAACTGAAGGCAACATGGATCTTGTGACCATCTTCCAGGCTTTCCGTTTCAGGGGCATGGTAGATGTGTTTAACGCTGCGTTCCTCGGGGGTCAGCTGTTGATAAAGCTCCGCCAGGGTCAGTGTCCGCGTTCCGTGGTGGATTCCCGCCTGGTCGATTTGCATCTCCTTGATCGCAGCCTCCCCACCCTCCAGGCCCCAAATCTCAGCAGCCTTTCTGAACAGCCGTTCGCGCAGCTTCAGCGCCGCCAGCCGTACAGCATTCCCGGAGACAAAGGTCTGCCGCGAGGCGGTTGTTGGCCCGCCATCGAGGGTAAGGTCGGTATCCATCACAAAAACGTTGATCATAAAAAGTGGCAGGCACAGGATTTCGGCCGCGATAATCTGCAGCGTTGCCACCATCCCCTGCCCAAGTTCAGCCGCTGCTGTGCCCACCTGCAGACGCCCCGCCGGTAGCAACTTCACCTCCGCCCCACTGAAGTCATCCGCCCCCACCCCCAGGCCGGTATTTTTGTAGGCGCAAGCCAGGCCCCATACTTTGGTGAATTCACGCCCATTGTCGCTGTAAGCTATTGGCTTGAAGGGTTCTTGAATTCCCAACCGCTTCCATTCAGACCTGATGGCCTCCAGGCAGGCCATCAGGCCCACGCTTTCTTCGAGCACTTGGCCGGTGTTGGTTTCAGCGCCAGTCCGCAATGCATTCTTTAGCCGCAAATCAAGCGGGTCTATCCCCAAGTGCGCCGCCAGGTCGTCCATGGTGCTTTCAATGGCAAAGGAAGCCTGTATCACCCCAAATCCGCGGAAAGCACCAGCGGGTGGGTTATTAGTGTAGGTGGCATAGCAATCCGCGCTTGCGTTTGGGATGATGTAAGGCCCGCTGGAATGCGTGGTGGCGCGGGTCATCACTTTATCCCCCAGGGAGGCATACGCACCAGTATCCCCGAAAAGCTCCGTCTCAGCCGCTAAAAGTGTGCCGTCTCTACGCGCCCCAAGCTTGACGCGGATGGTGGTGGCGTGCCGTTTGGGGTGCACCAACATGCTTTCTCGTCGGGTGAAGAGCAGTTTTACAGGTTTGCCGGTGGCTTGCGCCAGTAACGTGGCGTGAATCTGGCCGGCGATGTCTTCCTTGCCGCCAAACCCACCCCCAGTACGCTGGCCGCGTACGCGTACATTTGTTTCTGCCACGCCAAGCGCGGCAGCCACCTGCTGCCGATCGGCATAGGGTATCTGCGAGCCGGTATAAACTTCATATTTATTCGGTATCGGGTGGCCCGGTCCTTGCGCTAAACCCTCAAAGAGGGGAACGGCAATGGAGCACTCCGGCTCCATGAAGAAATGCTCAGCAAAGGGTGTGGTGTAAGTGCGTTCCAAAACCGTATCCGCGGCAGCAAAGCCTTCAGCCACAGACCCCTTGCGCACTTGGATGTGCTTGAGCAAGTTTCCGTGTTCGTGTAGTTGCTCCACCTCAGGTCGCAAAGCCTGCTGCGGAGAGCTGATCACCGGCCGTTTTTCAAATTCAACCTTTATCAATGCCACTGCCTGGTCGGCAATTGCCTGGGTTTCGGCCGCCACCAGCGCCAGGGCATCGCCTTGGTAACGCACGCGCTCTCCTACCCCCACTAAAATCGGCCAGTCCTGATAGTAAAGCCCGTGATTACGTGCTGCTGGCAGGTCTTCCGCCGTAAGCACCACCTTCACACCGGCCAAAGCCTTTGCCGCTGAAGTATCCAGCGAGCGTAGGATGGCTGAAGGCACATCTGCGCGTAATACCCTGGCAAAAAGCATGCCGGGGAAGCTGAGATCGTCGGTAAATTTGGCGGAACCGCAGGCTTTGGCCAGGGCGTCTGGCCGGATGGCGGGATGTCCTACCTGCTTTAACACACTTGAATCAAGGTTATGCCCGGGGGAACCCTGCCCAAAATCCCCAAAAAAGGCCGGGTCATCAATCTCAGCGCCAGTACGTATGGCTTTCGCGGCGGCCTGGATGGCTTCTTCAATCAGTTCGTAAGATCCACATCGGCATATGACTTCATTCATCGCCGCGCGAATTTCAGCGCTGGATGGGTCAGGGTTGGCCTCGAGAAGTGCATAGGCGCGCATCAGTTGGCCAGGGGTGCAAAAGCCGCATTGGATGGCACCGTAGCGGATAAAAGCCTCTTGCAAAGGGTGTAACGTGTGCAGGTTCTCCCCAAACGCGCCGCGTGCTTCATGCCCGGTCAACTTGCGTTCAGCGCGGGCCATGGCATGGCCAAGTTTGCGTAAGCCCTCAACAGTCAGGATGGATTTTCCATCTGCTTTTTCAGCTTGCGTCAGGCAGGAGCGTACTGGCTTGCCATCCATTAGGATGGTGCAGATGCCGCACCGTCCCTCTCCGCAGCCTACTTTCGTACCGGTAAATCCCAACCTGAGACGCAACAGATCGGACAGTTTATCGCCAGGCTGGCTCTCGACATCACAGGGCTCGCCATTGAGGGTGAAGTGCAGCATACTCAATATTATACCTTTGGGGTGTCGTTTGAATGCACAAGAAGCAGAATTTTTTAAAGATAATTCCATATTACGCAGGTGTTCTGTGATTCAGATCCAAAATGCTCAAAGTCAAGGTTTAAATTCTCGATTCTCACCCATATACTCGAATATTTTCTTTCAATGCTCTAATCCGCCAAAAGCAGAGTTTCGTAATTGTTAACAATAAGATAAATCGGGGTTTGACATTTTACATCTTCATATGATCTACCCACCCGCTATTTATACTTAATAATTAAAGGAGGATCAAATGCAAACCTTATTAGGAAAACAATGGTGTCACATTCCTCAGGAGGAAGTTGCGGAGCTATTAGAAACCGATCCCCAAAAAGGCCTCGACATCTTTGCAGTCAGGCATCGGCAATCCCATTTCGGGCTGAATCTAATCACTCCGAAAAAGGCCAAGAGCCCGCTAATCCGCTTTTTACAGCAATTCAACAACCCATTAATTATTATCTTGTTAGCTGCAAGTGTAATCACTGCTGTTCTTAAAAGAGACCTGGTGGACGCGCTGGTAATTTTTGCTGCCGTATTGATTAATGCAGTTATCAGTTACCTCCAGGAAGACAAGGCTGAAAAAGCCATTGATGCTCTCTCTCGTACACTGAGCGCGGAGGCAACCGTAGTCCGAACGGGTGCCACACAAAAAGTAAAGGCAGAAGAGCTGGTTCCGGGTGATCTTATCCTTCTTCAATCCGGTGACAAAGTACCCGCAGATCTGAGGCTGATTCGATCGCGAGATTTTCAGGTTGCTGAAGCTGCGCTAACCGGAGAGTCAACCTCGGTTCAAAAGGAAGCCAATAGTATCCTCCCGCATGATACGCCACTGGCAGACCAAATAAATATGGCCTTTGCCTCAACCCTGGTTACATTTGGACAAGCGGCTGGCATTGTTGTTGCCACGGGAAATAATACCGAGCTTGGCCGCATTTCTGGTTTAATCTCGAGCGCCCATGACCTTCAAACTCCGTTGACACGTAAAATCTCCCATTTCAGCCGATTGTTGATGGTAGCGGTTTTATTATTTGCTGCCCTATCGTTCGGGATCGGGCTGTTACGCAATCAACCCTTTATTGACACCCTTCTAGCCGCAATCGCGTTGTCAGTTGCGGCAATTCCCGAAGGTTTACCAGCTGCGATCACCGTAACGCTAGCAATCGGTGTGTCACGCATGGCCCAAAAACGCGCCATCATTCGCAAGCTACCTGCGGTGGAAGCTTTGGGTAGTACAACGGTCATATGTTCAGACAAAACTGGTACCCTCACTCAGAACCAGATGACCGTGCAACAAATTGCTTTTGCAGGCAAAACAATCAACATCACAGGGGGCGGTTACGCGCCTGAAGGCAAAATTCTTTACAATGATGAACCGGTTTCGCCTGATAAAGTCACCTTGGAAGTTTTGCGTGCTGGTTTACTTTGTAACGATAGTCGCGTCATCCAATATGAAGGGCGTTGGGAATCTGAAGGTGACCCCACAGAGAGCGCGTTAATTGTCTCTGCTTTAAAAGCCGGTTTGAAAATTGAAGAGGAAGGCCAGCTATTTCCTCGTTTAGATCTTATTCCTTTCGAATCGCAGCATCAATATATGGCCACCCTTCACAGCACTGCTTCCAAATTGACTAATGTAGTTTTCATCAAAGGTTCGACTGAAGCTATCCTTGATCAATGTACCTCAGAACTCAATGCTAAAGGTGAGGCAATTCCGATCAACCTGGAAAAGGTTCGCCAACTTGAGACCTCGATGGCACAGCAAGGCTTGCGCGTTTTGGCCTTCGCCAAAAAAGATGTGCCCGTTCAACAAGTATCCATCAGCCATGATGATCTTAAATCGGACTTGATATTCCTCGGTTTACAAGGAATGATCGACCCACCGCGGCCAGAAGCTATCAGTGCTGTACAAGCATGTCAGGCGGCCGGTATCCAAGTCAAGATGATTACAGGTGATCACGCGCTCACTGCTACGGCTGTGGCAAAGCAAATTGGGCTAGTAGTTGCCGAAGGAGCATACCCAAGCGTGCTTACTGGCAAACAATTGGCGGACTTAACTGATATGGAATTAGTTGAGGTTGCCGACCGTACATCTGTATTTGCCAGAGTATCTCCCGAGCAAAAATTGCGCTTGGTAGAAGCCTTGCAAGAGCATGGTCACATAGTTGCCATGACGGGCGATGGTGTCAATGATGCTCCCGCGCTAAAACAATCCAATGTAGGCGTGGCCATGGGAATCACCGGTACTGATGTTTCTAAAGAAGCTGCTGACATGGTACTAACCGATGATAACTTTGCTACCATCGAGGCAGCAGTTGAAGAGGGGCGTGGGATTTACGATAACCTTACCAAGATTATCGCCTGGACTCTGCCAACCAACTTGGGAGAAGGTCTGGTCATTCTTCTGGCCATTCTGACTGGAATTGCGTTACCAATTCTGCCTGTGCAAATCCTTTGGATCAACATGGTCACAGTCACTGTGTTGGGATTAGTATTAGCCCTTGAAGCAAAGGAATCTGATGTGATGCGGCGCCCTCCACGCAATCCTGAAACTCCAATCCTAACAAAGGTTTTAATTTGGAGGATCATTATTGTTGGTCTGATTATTCTCTCTGGAACCTACGGCTTGTTTGAATATTGGAAGCTCAATGGCGCCAGTCTGGCCGAAGCCCGCACCATCGCGGTTAATGTGGTTGTTTTTGTTGAAGTCTTTTACTTGCTAAACTGCCGATCGCTTACCCATTCGATGTTCCGGGTTGGCGTTTTTACTAATCGCTGGGTCATCATTGGGGTGGCCGCGATTGTGCTGCTGCAAATCTTGTTTTCTTACGCGCCATTTATGAATGAGATTATGTCTACAGCAGCCATAAGTGTGGAAGCCTGGGTACATATTATTCTGGTGAGCCTCGCCGGTTATGCAATCATCGAGATCGAAAAATGGTTGCGGCGCAGAGCCCTAAACAAGCAAGTCTAAAATGAACTAATCAAAAAGCCGAAGCGTAACTGCTTCGGCTTTTTTGAAGTGATAAATAGCTTAGTCTTCCACCAGTTTCACAAAGCCATCCACAATCGATTGGAAGAAGTTCTGTGTTTCCTCAGACAAGATTTTACCGTCTTCATCTACCAGGGTCTGGGCTTTGCCGATGTAGGCCTCAGGTTGGCCAAGCACACGCATATTCAGGAAAGCCAGGGATTGGCGCAGTTGATGGTTGGCACCAAACCCTCCCATCACCCCACCGGAACTGCTGATGACTACTGCCGGCTTGCCATTCCAGGCGTTTTTGCCCCATGGTCTGGAGGCAATATCGATAGCGTTTTTCATGACGGCGGGCAATCCACGGTTGTATTCAGGGGTAATAAAAATCACACCATCCGCGCTGGAAATTTCCTTACGGAACTCAGCGTAGGATTCGGGTTCTTCAGGCGAGTTGTCATAATCCTGATTGTAAAGCGGTAAGTGACCGATTTCAGGAGTGGAAGTTTGGTAATCTTTGGGAAATAGAGAAGCAAAAGCCTTGGCAAGGCGTTTACTGTTAGCATCTTTTCGTAGAGAACCAGTAATTAAAGCAATTTTAGTGGGCATAGATAGAACCTTTCGTTCAGTGAACTTGATATTTTGCCCCATTATCGCCGGAAGGTATTCGGAATGATAGTTCTTGTCAAAGGTTTGGATAAGGTTAAGCGCGTAAATGCCTTTGTAAAGGTTTACAAACTGATGGGATTCAATCGCTCCCTGGTCGACACTTCTCAAAGATCCGGGTCTGTTACTTCCGTTACGATTGTTTTAGGTTTGTTCGCAACTCCGCGCGGTTGGTCTTTTACCGTATTAAAGAGGAATACGGAAATCAACGTCATCCCAGCTGCCAGCCAGAACATGAATTCGAAGCCAAGTTCTTCCACAATCAGACCGCCGCTCACCGAGACAAAAATGAGCACTACACCGGTGATAGTCCGTGCCAGGCCTAAGTAGGTTGGCCGCAGGCTTTCCTCACCCAGCTCCATCACCAGCATCATATCTCCCATATTCAATGCGGCACCGTAAATACCCTGCAGGATAAAAACAATGTAGAAGACCCAGATATTCGGCGCTAAAACCGTTAGGCTCAGGCTAACGGCCAGGCAGATCAGGCTGAAGACCACAATGCGTTTTGGCCCAATTCTATCGGTAAGCCCACCCAGGTAGGCATAGCCAAGGATACCGGTGAAAAAGATGATCCCGGTAAAGACTGCGGCCTGGTTATCGCCAAGCCCAAAGCGCCGGATGCCATAAACCGCCAGGAAGGTGGTGGCTGTGCCGCCAAGGAATGAAATCGAGCGGGCGACCATGTAACGCACAAAGTTCTTATCCCGCTTGAGGATTTGCTTAAACATCGGGATGTCCAGGATCTTTTTATTCGCCACTGGCTCCTGCCAATTCTCTGGCTCAGGTTCCCGGGTCTTCGAGATCAGGTAGAAAGAAATCCATTGGGCAACAATCGCGATGCTGAAGGCAACGGCGTAGTTGTAAGGGTACATATATTTACCCAAAACGATCGTGGCAATGGCTGAACCGAGCACGCCCATCCCCTGCACGACCACGCGTGATGCTCCCCAGAAGCGCCCGCGGTGGCTGAGAGGGATGATGGTAGCCATCAACTCCTGCCAAGGCAATGCTGAGAACCCGCCTCCCAAACCGCGCAAGACCATCAGCCCCAGCAAAAGAACAATGGCAGTTTGTTTGCTGATATGCGGGATCATCAGGGCCAGAATCGGCATGAGCATATATGGGATACGTTCGATGATAGCCATCTTGAGAGTAAAAGGCAGCTTCATGCGCTGGCGCGAGACGATGCCAGTAAAGAAAAGTTGCGGCAGATACCAGCTAGCCCACAAAATCGCTGGCACTAGGCCGATGATGAAAGCTGAATCGGTTAAGGTGGAGGTGAATACGGTCATGATCGTGCTCAGGTTGACGAAAGCATCCGCAAACACGAAGAAAGAGACTTCCGCGGTGTTGTAGAGCACGTTGTGCTTAAATTCCCTGGCCACAGCAGGCGGAACGTTATCCTCCGGCCGGATTCTCAAGAAATTCGAAACTTGTGACT
>CAYVRH010000021.1:0-4994 GCA_964452955.1 uncultured Anaerolineaceae bacterium
GCACTGTTTCAAGCTGTGCCATGTCGTTATGGTGATAGCGTTGAATTTTGCCGCTGCTTAAAATAGCGCCGTCGACGATGCTGGCGTGATCGTCCTTATCCAGGATGACGTAATCACCACGTCCGACAATGGAACTAATAGTGCCCAAGTTCACTTGCATACCAGTGGAGAAGACGAGGGCGGCCTCTTTGCCTACCCACTCCGCTAATTCGCGCTCTAGTTGCTCAATCAATGACATGTTGCCGTTTAAGAAGCGGGAACCCGTGCAGGAGGTGCCATACTTTTCAATGGCGTCCTTGGCAGCCTGCCGCACCCGGGGGTCAGCTGTCAAACCCAGGTAGTTGTTGGAACCGCACATGATAATTCGGCGGCCTTCGTAAACAACCTCAGTGCCTTCATTACGGTCCAAGGGAATAAAGTAGGGGTAAACACCGGAGGCTTTGGCCTCTTTTACATCTGTATAATCGTAAGCTTTCTTAAAAATATCCATAAACATCACCAATCTTTCCGTAACGTGGAATATTAACCTTAAGATTATACTGTTTTTTAGTCATAGCAATCCCCCTGCTTTCGTTTTGCGCGCTGAGCTCAGCATCACTCGAGAGGTTTGTCCCACTGATACGTTCTGAAACTCAATAATATACATATGTCTACATTATTTCGGCATATATTGTACATATTTGCCCTTGCTTGTTTATAGTTTGATTGTTAAAATTATTTTTGTATGATGAATCCCTATCTAGCAAATCCGGAATTAGGTTTTGACAGCATTCAACTGGCAGGTGGTAATGTTGGCTGCGTGCTACTGCATGGCTTCACAGCTTCGCCAATCGAGATGAAACAGCTGGCTGATTACCTCCACCCAAGAGGCTACACAGTCTCTGCCCCCTTGCTCCCGGGTCACGGCACGCACCCAGATGATTTAAACCGTGTTCGCTTCGGCGAATGGGTTCAATCCGCCGAGGATGCAGTAATAGCCCTTCAGTCAACGTGCTCACATGTCTTTATCGCGGGTGAATCAATGGGCGGTCTGATTGCCTTGCGTTTGGCAGAACTCCATCCGGAACTTGCAGGGGTTTTACTCTACTCCCCGGCACTCCAAGCCTTCAATCTTTGGGCTGTTCCATTTGTCAAACACTTTATCAAGTACCTGAAAAAGAAGGCCAACGGTAATGATTTTGTCTGGAGTGGCTATAATGCGTACCCCTTGGCTGGCGTGGATGAAATGCGAAAATTGCAGATTGTGGTTTGCAGAGACTTACAAAAAATCACGCAACCTGTCTTATTGTTAATGACCCGTGCTGACACAATGGTGCCACAAAAAGTCACCGAAATCATCCGCAGCTCAGTCAGTTCCACAATTGTTGAAACACACACTTTCGCCAATTCTGATCATTGCATCCTTTTAGACAAAGATAATCAAACAGCCTTTGAAATGACAGATGCTTTTATCAGAAAAGTAATTAATTCTTGATCTTTTTCTAGCATTTTTTCACAAAGCAAGTAAAATCCTAGGCATGATTAAATTATTCTAAAATCCTCGCTGCTTCAACCTGATTGACGTCCATCAGTCGTTTATTAGAATTCCTGTTGTATTTCATCATCTCGAATTAAGCGTGCCCATCAATCGGATTTACTATGCCTAATAAAAATTTTACCTACCCTGTATATGACCTGCACAAAGTAACTGGACCTCGTACCCTGCAAAACTTTTGGCGCATGATTACTGGCTGGCACTGGCACTACGTCGGAGCTACCTTTTTTGCCGCGCTTGGAGCCCTTGCTCGTACAGGCATGAACCTTTTCCTTGCCTATTTCATTGATGAGATTCTCATCAAAAAGCAATTCGGCGAAAAACTATTGCTGGCAATCCTGGCTTACCTTGGGATCGTCATTCTCCAGGCCCTTTCTTCCTTCATGTCTGGCCGGCTCTCCGCCCAGACAGCGGAAGGCAGCACTCGCCGCATGCGCGATTATCTCTTCAACCATATCCAGCGCCTCTCTTACGCGTACCATTCTGAGTCCAAAACCGGTGACTTGCTTGAACGCGCCACCTCTGACGTGGATACCCTGCGCCGCTTCTTTGCGGACCAGGCGATTGGCATCGGCCGCATCGTGTTGATTTTTGTGATCAATTTTGTGGCTATCTACAATATGAACGCCCGGTTAGCCTGGATCTCTGTCATCATATTGCCTGTCATCCTGGTTGTTTCAATCCTGTTCTTCAAATCCATCTCCAAAGCCTATTCCGCTTACCAGGATCAGGAAGCCGTGCTCACTACCAACCTGCAGGAGAACCTCAGCGGTGTACGCGTTGTAAAAGCATTTGCCCGTCAGGATTATGAAATTAAAAAGTTTGACGGCAACAACCGCGAGAAACTCAAGCGCGGTCAAAAGCTCAATATCATGCACGCCTTCTTTTGGCCGACCTCCGACCTTGTTTGCGGTGCACAGATGCTGGCAAGCGGTTACCTTGCTGCTACAATGGTGATGGATGGGCAATTGTCCTTGGGGCAATTCGTGGCTTTCCTGGGGCTCATCTGGCCTATCCGCAACCTTGGCCGCCTGATTGTGGATACATCCCGCGCCAACGTCTCCTTGAAGCGCATCACCGATATCATCAAGGAAAAAGAGGAAGACCTCTTCTCTACCGAGCTTCCCGCCTGCGTTCAGATCAATGGTGAGATCAAATTCGACCATGTCGGTTTCGAATACGAAAAGGACCATCCGGTTCTGAATGATGTTTCCTTTGAATGTAAAGCCGGCCAGGTGATTGCCCTATTGGGTTCCACTGGCTCAGGCAAGACCTCGCTGGTCAACCTCTTGCCGCGCTTTTATGATGTCAGTTCCGGGCGTATCCTTTTGGACGGGCACGATCTGCGGGAATACTCTCGCGACTGCCTGCGTTCACAAATTGGCATCATCGAACAGGAGCCCTTCCTATTCTCCTGCTCTATCCGCGACAACATCACTTACGGTGTCCATCGCGAAGTCACCCAGGCAGAAATTGAGGAAGTCGCGGCTGAAGCAGCCATTGATGATGTCATCAAAGGCTTCAGCAAGGGTTATGACACGCTTGTTGGTGAACGCGGGGTTACGCTCTCCGGCGGTCAAAAGCAACGTGTGGCAATTGCCCGCACCCTATTGGTGAACCCACGGGTATTGATACTCGATGACTCAACATCCTCAGTGGATATGGAGACCGAAGCTCAGATCCGTGCTGCCCTCGAGAACCTGATGCAGGCACGCACAACCTTTATTATTGCCCATCGCATTCAGAGCATCATGAGTGCTGACCAGATCCTGGTCTTTGATAAAGGTCAGATTGTGCAGTCCGGTACACACGAAAGCCTGCTGAAGGAAGACGGTATTTACCGCAACATTTACGATATTCAAACGCGCATCGACAGCGCGGTGCAAGAGGAGATCAACAGTGTCTCAAACTTATGATGAAGATGAATTAAGCGATGATGTCGCCGATACCAAGTCGGTCTTCACCCGCTTGTATGGTGTGCTCAAACCACACTGGAGAACCATGCTTACCGCCATGGTTAGTATTGCGCTGGTAGCCTTCAGTGATGCCCTCTTTACACTAATTCAACGAACCACCATTGACCAGGCTATCCTGGCCAATGATCGTGGCGTACTCAGGCAGATGTATATCTACTACGGTATCATCATCATCGCCCAGGCGATTTTTGTCTTTGGATTTGTGTATCTGGTTGGCCTGCAAGGTGAACGTATTCGATACGATCTGCGTAAGATGATGTTTAGCCATCTGCAGAAGCTTTCGCTTTCTTACTATAGCAAAACGCCACTCGGCTGGATTATGTCGCGCGTTACCTCCGATTCCGAAAAAATGGGTGATCTGCTTACCTGGGGAATCACGGATACAACTTGGGCAGCCGTTAATATCGTCACGGCCGCGATTTTTATGCTGTTCATCGAATGGCGTTTGGCGTTGATTGTGATCGCTTCATTGCCGATTATGCTTTACGTTGCCATCAAATTCCGTAAGCGCATTTACCATCATTATCGCCTGTCACGCAAAGCCAACTCGCGCATGACTGCCAATATGAACGAAAACATCACGGGTGTACGCATCGTAAAAGCCCTGCGGCGTGAGGAAAAGAACCTGGACAATTTCAAGATCCTTTCCACGGATATGTTCAAGTCCAGCTACAGGGCGGCCTATCTTTCAGCGCTCTTTATGCCGACCATCCAAACCATCAGTGCCATTTCGCTCGGCTTTGTGCTCTGGTCGGGCGGTAATATGGTGCACACTTCCTTTATCAGTATTGGCAGCCTGCAGGCTTTCATCTCGTTCATCATGATGATTCTCTGGCCCATCCAGGATATCGCCCGCGTGTATGCTGAGATGCAAAACGCCTTGGCTTCTTCTGAACGTATCTTCAGCTTGCTCGATACCAAGCCTGCCATTTCAAACCGTAAAGATGCGCTCGTAATCGATTCCATTCGGGGTGAAGTGGTTTTTGACCATGTCTCTTTCCATTATGACGATGATGACACCCCTGTTATTAAGGACCTCAGTTTCAACATCCCGCAAGGTCAGAATATTGCTTTGGTTGGGTCGACAGGCGGGGGTAAAACAACCATTGTGAATCTGCTCTGCCGTTTCTATGAACCGACTGAAGGTGAGATCCGTATCGGTGGACAAAATTACCTTGATTACAAACTGGAGGACATCCAATCGCGCATAGGCGTCGTTCTGCAGACACCGCACCTTTTTTCAGGGACTGTGATGGAAAATATCCGCTATGGCAAGTTGGAAGCCACTGATGCGCAGGTTCAGGAAGCGGCTGAGTTGGCTGGCGCTCATGATTTCATCATGTCGTTTGAAAAAGGCTACAACCAGAATGTCGGTGAAGGTGGCAACTTACTCTCCGTCGGTCAAAAGCAGCTGATCAGTATTGCCCGGGCACTTCTGGCTGATCCGGATATCTTCATTATGGACGAAGCCACCAGCTCGGTCG
>CAYVRH010000021.1:5004-11666 GCA_964452955.1 uncultured Anaerolineaceae bacterium
GCTTACTGAAGCGCTCATCCAAAAAGGCATGCACCGCTTGATGAGTGGGCGTACTAGCTTTATTATTGCCCACCGCCTTTCAACCATCAAAGGCGCGGACCAGATTTTTGTCATCGATGATGGCCGCGTCGCTGAAGCAGGCAACCATGATTCCCTGATGAAACTCAAAGGCCACTACTACCGGCTTTATACCCAGCAATTCAGGCACGACCTCGAAAGTGAGTTGGACCCCTTCGCGAGCCTTGAACTTAAGAAAGCTGATGGAGCTGCCTGAGCATGCGCTTCGCGGTGAATTACTCGGTTCCACTTGAGAACCTCATAAACACTGGCTCGCTTTCAGTTGATTTAATCAAATGCCCGGAATGGCCAAACATCATCCATTTCGGGCAAAAATTGGCTGCTTGCTACACCCATAACGAGATCGCGATCGGCAACGGGCGCTTAAGGGATTTAGACTTCCAAAAAATCAGGACTGGTTTGGAGTCAACCCAAACCCCCCATCTTAATTGCCATCTTTGGGGGTCTTTACCCAATTATTCCCACACCCCTCAGCAACACCAGCAACAGCTGGATGCCTGGATGCGTGACATCGATCTGCTCCGCCGCAATCTGCCCGGTTACGATATCATCTGCGAAAACTTGCCGGCGGAACCCAGAATGCCTGCCTGGACAGTTTCACGTTTTCCCGATTTGCTGTCAGACTTCATTTTGAAGAGTGGTTCAGGTTTGTTACTTGACCTCTCGCATGCCCGCATCACTGCGATGAACTACAGAATGGACTATGAAGCCTACATCGCGGCACTACCCACCGAACACCTGGTGGAATTGCACATAACCGGTATCAAGACCTATTGCGCATTCCCGGAAGACCACTTTGAAATGCAAGAGCTTGACTGGTTGCCAACCACCTGGGCAGCTGAACAGATCCGTCAAAAAGTCTGGAAGACGCCCCGCATCGTCGCCTTTGAATACGGCGGAGTGGGTGATATTTTCGCCTGGCGAACCAAAAGCCAGCATTTGCTTGAACAGGTTCCAAGGCTGGAATTGCTCTTTCAAAATTGACCCAGAAGTTCCAATTTATTTCACCAATTCCATTGCCATCCAAATAAAGTCTGCCTTTTTACTTGTCCATGAAGTATAATGACGAAGGTTATTTAACTATGGAACAAGTATCGTTGACTGGAATTGAGAACCTCTCCGAAGGGCCTTCAGAGGACCCTGCAACGCCTGGAGGGCATAGGATCACCCAGTCCCACGCTTCCATGTAAACATACATGGGCAGGGGCTGGCGCTTGCCCTTGCGTTCACAATTCCCAACATAAGTTCCAAATCTGTAACCTGAGTGAGGTGCAGTATGATCTATTTAAGCCAGCTATTGAACCAACCAGTATGGGATGCGTTCGGCCATAAGGTCGGCAAAGTTAAGGACATCCTGGTCAATGGGACAGAAAAAAGCATGCCTCCTCTGGCGGCCTTGTGCTTAAAGAATCATATAGAATCTGCTGAATTTGTCGATATGTCGCAGGTTGCCACACTCTGGCCGAGTATAACGCTCAAAGTTGATCAGACCAAGCTCAACCCTTTTGTTCCAAAAGGGCATGAACTGTACCTCAATGAACGGGTCATGGATCAACAAATCGTTGACACGGAGGGTAAACGCCTGGTACGTGTGAATGATCTGCAAATCGCGCGCAAGGGCGATGCTTTTCTGTTGACTGGGGTGGATGCCAGCACCAATGGCCTTTTCCGCCGCCTTGGCCTTGAAAAATTCAATCGCGCTATCGCCCGTATGGTCAATAAGGAAGACAAAACCCAGGTCATTCCTTGGGAGACCGTAGCCTCCATCGAGCACGATGACCCCTTGCGACTTTCAGTCTCCCAATCCCGCCTGGTGCAAATGCCACCAGCTGATATCGCTGCCATTCTAGATGACCTCGACCATCACACAAGCAAAGCCCTGCTGCAAGGTTTTTCCGATGAGCAGCTGGCAGACACGCTTGAAGAAGCCTCAACTGAAGTCCAGTTGAGTGTGCTTTCACATATGCACCCTGAGCGCGCCGCTGACATTTTGGAAGAAATGGACCCAGATGAAGCCGCCGATCTGCTTGGTGATATGGACGATAAATCGAGTGAACAACTGCTGAACCTCATGGAAGACGAGGATGAAGAAGATGTCCGCCAATTATTGGCTTACCCTGAAGAAAGCGCCGGTGGCATTATGACCACCGAATTTGCCCACATTCCGGATAATTACACGGTTGAAGCAGCCTTGACTTATCTGCGTTCCAATGAAGATGCGTTGGAAGACGAATTCATGTTTTATGTTTACATCCTCGATGAGAAGGAACGCCTGAAAGGTGTGGTCAGCCTGCGCGACCTGGTAACCGCCCCGCTGGACTCACCGGTTTCCAAATGGTTCGATGATGACCCAGCCGTTGTCGACCCGCTCATGTCGCAGGAAGAAACGGCTTATTTGGTTGCGAAATACGACCTGATGGCCATTCCGGTTGTGGATTCTGACACACACAAGATGCTCGGAATCGTGACCGTGGATGATGCCCTTGATACTGTCCTTCCAACCGCCTGGAAGAAAAAATTACCCCGTTTTGCCGCCAGATAGGAGGTTCTTGTGCATCGGAAAACCAAGACTCCACTTTGGCTTGCCAGATTTCTGGCATTCTTCGCGATTATCGGCCCTGGCTTGATCACAGCCAGCGCTGATAACGATGCCCCTGGCATCGCCACTTATTCGATGGCAGGTTCCCGCTACGGGTACGGCTTTCTCTGGGTTATCGTAATGATCACCATTGGTGAGGTGGTCATCCAGGAAATGGCCGCCCGCATGGGCGCGGTTACAGGTAAGGGCACTGCTGATCTAATCCGTGAACGTTTTGGGGTGAAAATTACCACTTTTGCCATGTTCTGCCTGCTGCTGGCAAATCTTGGCACCACCATCGCGGAGTTTGCGGGTATCGCAGCCGCCGGCGAGCTGTTCGGCATCAGCCGCTTCATCACAGTTCCTCTGGCTGGGCTTTTAATCACCCTGCTGGTTCTCAAGGGCGGTTACAACAAGGTGGAAAAGGTGATGCTTTTTCTCTGTCTGTCCGCCCTGGCCTATGTGGCAACGGTATTTATCATCAAACCAAATTGGGGAGAGATTGCTCAAGCCTCATTCGTTCCGCATCTCGAGTTAAGCAAAGAATACATCCTGGCAATTTTGGCTGTCATTGGTACCACCATCACCCCCTGGGGGATTTTCTATCTGCAAGCCTCGGTGGCTGATAAAGGCGTGGATATGGATCAGTACAGCCACACCAAGGTGGATGTGGGCTTTGGCGCAGCCTGGGGCAATATCATTTCAGCATTCATCATCATTACTACCGCGGCCACACTTTTCTCAAAAGGCATCGTGGTTACTAACGCCACAGAAGCCGCCCTCGCGCTTGAGCCACTGGCTGGCAGTGCTTCCCGCATCCTATTTGCGGTGGGTTTGCTGGGGGCTTCGCTACTCTCGATTTCGGTATTGCCTTTGGCGACAACCTATGCCATGTGCGAAGCTTTCGGTTTTGAACGCGGCCTGAACCGCCCGATGAAGGAAGCTCCAGCCTTTTACACAACTTTCAGCATCATCACTGTGCTCAGTATCTTCCTGATTCTTTTTGTACCCAGCAAGTCGCTATTCCAATTCATGCTCTACTCTCAAAGCATGAATGGCATCTTGCTGCCAATACTATTGGTTTTGGTACTAATTCTCGCGAATAACAAAAGCATTATGGGAAAGTGGAAGAATAAAACCTTCCAGAATGTATTGGCCATTGCTATGACGGTGATGATTTTTGGGATTACGATCGTTCTTTTTGCGGAGCCTTTTCTGAAATAATGCTTGATTTCTCTTCATTCAAGGCATAGATTAGCGAGTAAATCGAACCGTGAGAAATCACGCCGCCATTTTGCTTCAAACGCCAGGTTGGCTTCCCATCTGTCATCAGCACCTCAACCAAGGGCAGATGATTTTCGCCATTCTCCAGGACGTCAAATCCCACCCGGATTAAAGCCCGCATCGTCCAGAATTTCTCGATTCCACTTCCATGCAGGATCACTTTCTGGTGGCTTTCATTTTCCGTCCTGAATTTTCCAGAGCTGGGGTCAAATTCCACCCCGGGGCGATTGAAAGTCTTGCCAAATTCACCTCGTAAGACCAAATCCTCAGGGGAGCCCTGCGAAATGCTGCCATCGCGGTCCATCAACCAGACCCAGTCCGCAACCTGCAAGGCCAGGTCAAGATCATGCGTGGAACACAACACCGCCTTTCCCTCACGATGAGCCAGCTTTTGTAGCATCAGCATCATTTTCACCCTGCCGGGAAGGTCCAGAAAAGCGGTTGGCTCATCAAGGATCATCAGTTTGGGTTCCTGGGCAAGAGCCCTTGCAACCATAACATGCTGCCGTTCGCCATCGCTTAATTCAGTAAAGAAGCGCCCGGCCAGGTTTTCAGCATCGGCAGCCTTCATGGCTTGCCGCACAGCTTGCTCATCTTTTTGGTGATGCCTGTCGAAAAAGTTAGTATACGGGAAGCGCCCCATGCCCACCAATTCTTCCACGCGCATTTGCCCAACCTCAATCGGGTCGGTAAGTACTAGGCTGATGGTCTTGGCTATTTCCTTTTCTGACATCTGGGTAATGGCTTTGCCAGCCAATTCGACACTGCCCCCCAAAGGTTTTTGCAAGGCAGCCAAAGTGCGCATTAAGGTTGTCTTGCCAGCGCCGTTTGGTCCGATAAGGCAAACCAACTCTCCCGCGTTGAGGCTAAGCTTTAGATTGCTGGCAACCAGTCGCTCTTCTTTTGTTCCCAGACGATAGCCAATGCTCAGACTTTCGCAATTTAGCACGGCTCCGCTCATATGCTCACCCCTGAACCAGCTTTGCGCCTGAGAATTATCCACAGCACGAAAGGCGCGCCAAATAGAGAAGTGATTACATTAATCGGCAGGATGAAGGCTGTCCCCGGCAATTGCGTCAATACATCGGCTAGAAGCGCCGCACTCGCGCCTAAAACCAGCACTGCCGGCAATAGAAGCTTATGGTTTGAAGTACGTAACAAATTTCGCGCGGTGTGAGGAATGGCCACTCCCAGGAAGCCAATTGGCCCACAAAAAGCGGTGGCTGTTCCAGCCAGAACTGAAGCCCCCAAAAGGATGAAAAAGCGCGTGCGGCTGATATTCAATCCAAGCGACCTGGCGTAATCTTCCCCAAGCAGCAGCGCGTTCAAACTTTTACCAAGCAAGGTACTGATCACAATTCCTGCCAACATCACAGGTGCCATGACCTTCAACTGGCTCCAGGTAACCCCACCAAAAGAACCATATGTCCAGATCATATATGCCTGGATGCGTTCTGGCAGGCTGAAGTAGATCATCAGACTCACCAGTGCTGAAGTGGCATAACCAAACATTAACCCCAGGATCAGCAGTGTATTGGAGGATTTCACGCTTCTAGCGACCAACATCACCAGCCCAAAAACCAGGGCAGCTCCGAGTATCGCTGCTGCCGCCACCCCCAAATCGCCCATCGTGCTTAGTTGGGTCATGAAAAGCGAGCCTACAGTGCCCACACTGAGTATGGCGAGAGCCACGCCAAGTGAGGCTCCAGAGTTAATACCCAAGATGAATGGATCAGCCAGTGGATTGCGAAAAAAGGTCTGCATCAATAAGCCTGAAACTGCCAGACCGGAACCTACCAACACGGCTGTGATTGCCTTTGTCAGCCGGATGTTGACCACAATTTCATGCCAGATTGGCTTGTCGGTTTGGATACCGCTCAATATGCGAACAACATAGTTGGCAGGAATCTTCAAGCTACCGTAGCTTAAGTCAAGGATGAAGACCAAAACAAATAACAAGATAAAAGCCGTCATCCACCCCAAAAAATGCCGTGCCTTCACTTCCCGGAAAGGAATTACTGGCATATCTTTTCGAGTGGATGACGAGTTCATTCGACTTAATTCACCTTTGTATAGTAAAAAAGCTCATAATCTGGTAAGAGGTCAGGGTAGAAGATCTTCACCAGATCCTTGAGCACGAGGTCAGGATTAGCAACGCCACCTTCGTAATAATCTGTTCCACCATTCGGGTTTACTCGGGCATTGTTGTTGTAAACCTTGCCTTCGGCTACGGCTTTAAATTCTCCATATCGGGCATCTTCTGAGAGCAAAGCGTTGATATCGGAGGAAAAACCAATGTTCAGCCAGTAATCTGCATCCTTGGCTTTTTCATAAACAATTTCGAAAGCCAGGGGGCTTGCCCCAGTTCCTTCAACAAGCTCCGCGAACAGGTAATTAGCGCCAGCATCCTGCAATAATTCTGCGATATAACTTTCCTTGCCCGGCATATACCAGCTGCCCTGGAAAGCCGTATTGACAAAGACGCTGGCTTTTTGATCCACGCCAGCAGCCAAGGTTTTGGCTTCCTCGTAGCGGGCGACAATTTGATCAAACTGTTGGCTTGCTTCACCTTCCAAATCATAGAAAGCAGCAATGAACTTGCCCCACTCGGCTCTGCCTAGCGGAGAGTTCTCAAGGTAATCCGCATTAAGTATCAAGGTCTGTTTGGCCTCTTTGAGCTTGGCTTCTTCAAGCACTTGTGCGTTCAGGTAGGGTGCCATCA
>CAYVRH010000022.1:0-11466 GCA_964452955.1 uncultured Anaerolineaceae bacterium
GGACACGATCATTTCAGCATTGGCATGACTGTAGGTAACCACTCTGGAAGCCTTATCTATGACTGACTTTTCCCATTGTTCCATTAACCGGTATGCAGGTTTGGAAAATTCCCCGGCAAGTGGTTCAGCAAAAGGTACGATTGAATCACACATGTACACCAAGGGTATATCGAAATTCATCTCAGCCAACGGTGCGCTATACCGGGAAAAAACCAGGTCAGGCTTATAGAAATTGATAGCTTCCTTGATCGCCTGGGCGCATTTCTTTGGGTAAGAGACTGGATACTTCATCAAACGTTTCCCAGCAAACGTCTGATATAGTCTCATCATGCCACGTTCAAACAAATTGGGTTGAAAATCGAAAGGACCCACCAGCGACAACTCAATATCCGTTTGCTTCTCAATGGCATGAAAAGCTCCAAAATCGTTGCCGCTGTATTCATCCTGCAACCTTGGGTCCCAACGACCTGCGATGTAAAGAACCTTCATTTTCCATCCTTAAGAATCTATTGCGGATACTCGAAAAAACAATCTTTCATATCAGCTCACAGAAGACTGAATATCGTATTTCCGTTTACACGTGTTTTTGTGCATTTTATCATAATGGGGTTCCTGGCAATCCAGCCCAGGATAATTATTCCTGATTCAATTATTAACGAACCTGGATTATTGGTAAAAATTTTCTCGGAAATTATATTAGCTTAGTCAATGTTTACTTACCAGGACGCATTAGGTTTTTCAGCAATGCCAATCCCAGCTTTACCCCCATAACCAGGTAAAAAAGCCAGTTCACCAGAAAGAAGTAACGCTTGGCCAAATGTTTCCGGTAATAATAAAAATATGAGTAATGCCAGTTCCAGATTGATTTGAATCGTTGTTCCTTCGAGCCACCCTCTCCCCCAAAATGGATGATCCTGCTCGTGGGTACGTACATCACCTTAAACCCTTTTTCCCTTGCCCGCAAGCAAAAATCGCTGTCCTCCTGATAGGCAAAGATCTTTTCATCAAATTCCCCCACCGCGTCGTAACAAGCGCGGGTGATGAACATGCACGAGCCTGAGACTGCCTTTACTTCAGCGATTTCATCCTCTGGCAGCCAGGCTTGCAAGTATCCATTCAATACTTTACTTTTTGGGAAAAGTCTCCCTAAGCGTAAATGATAACCAAGCGCCTCAAGCGGGGTGGCTTCGCCGCGTCGGCACTGGTGTTGGAAGCTCCCATCCCCATTCAGCACCTTCGGGATCGAGATCCCTACCTCAGGGTGAGCCCGCAGGTAAGCCAATTGAGGGCCAAAAACATCCTCTTGCAGCAGTGTATCCGGGTTCAGAGAGAGCAAAAAGTCACCCCGCGCAATCCGCAGCGCCTGGTTCATCGGACGTGTAAACCCGGTATTTGTCTCGTTTCTAATGAGGATTACTTCCGGAAACTCTCGCTCAAGCATCGCTACCGTGTCATCCGAAGACGCATTATCAACCACAATCAGCTCAAACGATATGCCCTGGGTGAAGGCCTTGATTGAATTAAGGCAGCCCTTTAAATACGGTGACGCGTTTAGCGTAGGGATGCAAACTGAAAGTTCCATTGATTATGTCCCACTCTTCATAACTCAATTATATCCGATGCTTCAACCTTCATCTTTGGATAACCAAATGATTCCGCCTTTGGGCAAATCAGGTAATTTGAGCAAGCCCCCCTCAACCTTACAGTGTCGATTACCTAGGAACTCCCGGAAGTAACCACGGCGGATTCCGGCTTCGGGGATCAAAATATCTTTGGCTTTTCCAGGTTTATCCGAGCGGTTGAGCGTCACCAACACATGCTCTCCAGCCAGCTCCCTTTGGTACACCAACAGCTCCTCCTCCCAATGCAGAATTTGGAAAGCCCCTTGAGCCAGGCAATCATTGCTTTTGCGCAGGGCAATCAATTCTTTCATAAAAGCAAAGAATCCTTGATCCCAGGATGTTTCGTCCCAGGGCATACACACCCGCGACCCAAAACTTTCCTGGTCCATCAGCCCAATCTCGTCGCCATAAAATATCGATGGCACACCTGGAAAAGTGAAAAGCACAATATAAGCCAGGCGCAGCAGAGCATCATCGCCCTCCAAAATGCTGCGCACTCGGGGTGTATCATGCCCGCTAAGCAAATTGTATTGCTGCAACGCCACTGACCAGGGAATGGCCGCCAGGTGCTCAGTCCACACCTTTGCAAGGCTGGCCGTTTGCCAGGGCTCGTTGCTGCAAAGCTCTCCTTGCCAGCCAATCGCGCCCGTGGAGGGAGCTTTTAGCCATGCCAGAAGCGGGGCAGAAAAGCCCATATAGTTCATCACGCCGTCCCACTGGTCTCCCTGCAGCTGGGCGGCTGCTTCGTAAAAGTTCTCAGCAAAAAGATAAGCTTCTGGCTTGGTGGCCTTAACCGCCGTTCGAATTCCCCTAATGACCTGTTCCGAAAACTGATCCGCATCTTGCCGGCCAAGCATATTACCCACATCCACCCGCCAGCCATCCGCACCAAAGGGTGGCTTCAGCCAATAGCTAAAGACTCCGCCATTGCCGTAAATGCGTTCACGTAGAGCCTGACTGCGAAAATTCATTTTTGGCAGCGCTTTAAAGCCCATCCAGGAAGCATAGGTTTCCCGTTTTGCGTCAAAGTAAAAGAAGCCGGCCTCTTCAGAATCAGGGTCTTGCCTGGCTTTAAGGAACCATGGGTGCCCGACCCCGCAATGGTTGGGCACAATATCCAGAACATAGCGAATGCCCAACAATTTAAAAGCTTCAGCCAACAAAAGCAAAGCTGCATCTCCCCCCAAGGTTGGGTCCACGCTCAAGTAATCGCGTACATCGTAGCGATGGTTCGTCCAGGCAGTAAAAACTGGGTTCAAATAAATGGCATTAACCCCAAGCTCCAGCAGGTGGTCAAGGTGGTCTTGAATGCCTTTAAGATCTCCGCCATAAAAGGCCATACGCTCACGGCTTGAAGCGACCGCTTTCCCCCAGGGGTAAGTCGTTCTGAAGCCACCAGTAACTGGGTCTTGCTCGTCAGTTGGGTCGTTGCTCTGGTCCCCATTGGCAAAACGGTCAGGAAAGATCTGGTAAAAAACTGCTTTTGCAAGCCAGGGGATCTCATCAAAATCTGTCACAAGTTTGAATGCCTGGGCATTTACGGGCAAGGTTTGGTGCACACCCGTCGCGTCAAGGTACCAAAGCCCATCCACAGTATCAAGAATAAAGTAATAGAGGTTTGAAGTTTCGCGCAGCGTTATGCGGCAAACCCAGGTGGCATAGCCCTTATCAACAACGCCAATCTTCATTCCGGTAAATTGTTGTTCACCGTTGGGGATTGTACGCAGGATCAGTTGTTTAAGTGGCGCGTTTTCCGGCACGCGCACACGTATTTCAATCTCTTCCCCAAATTTTGGATAGGGGTTCGAAAGGAAATCCTGGGTCTGAAAGTGAACAGCCGCGCTTAACCATTGTGGAAACTGAACTTCCTGTATCTGTTTCATTTATCTTTTCTTCTTAAAATCAGTCTGAATTTATATCTTGATATTCTGTGAATCTTGGCATGCTCCCAAGAGTCGTTTATGAAGTCTTTTCGTTTTTGGATTTAGCTTTAACCACTGCTGAAGCTTCCCGCAAAGGCGTAAAGCCTTCACCCAGTGCTTCATTCGCCGACCCAACCACCACAAAAGCCTCTGGATCAATATCATGAATGATGGTCTTGAGTTGCATTACTTCCGATGAGGTGACCACGCAATAAAGGATGGGGCGATCCTGCCCGGAATAACCGCCACGCGCGCTGATAATGGTCGTGCCACGTTCCAGATTCTCCATTAACGCCTGGCTTACAGCCTCCATCTTTTCAGTGATGATCATGACATCCCTGATAACGTTGGAACCTTCCAACACGCGGTCGGCGGCAATCCCGCTGATGTAAATCATCAGCAAGCCGTACAGCGCAATTTCCCAATTGAAGAAGAGGCCAGCCGCCAGAATTACCAAGGCTTCGGTAACTAGGTAAGCCATTGAAATGGATAAGCCCAATTGGCGGTTGAGGATGCGCCCAAGGATGTCAGTGCCGCCACTGGTGCCCCTGCCGCGGTAAACAATACCCAGGCCCACCCCCATCATGATGCCACCATAGAGCGTGTTCAGGAATGGGTCCGGTGTAAAAGCAGACTGCCCCGTTTTGGCAAGCAAAAGATCGGTGAAGCCTGAAAAAGCGATTATCGCCAGGATAGTCCGCGTGGCAAAACGCGGGCCGCCCAAAAAGCGCCAGCCCAGGATAAACAGTGGAATATTGCCAAAGAAGACCACCATACCGATAGGTATCTTGTAGAGGTAAAACAAGATTTGTCCGGCCCCGCTCAGGCCACCGCTGACCAGTTGCGAGGGAACCAGGAATAGCCTAAGACTGAGTGCCTGGATAAAAGCACCGATGATAATCAGAATATAGTCCCGAATTGATTTCCAACTGAAATCGAGTTGGTCAACAAACGCTTGGATGCCGTTTTGTTTCTTCTGGTGTTGCATAGCCCACAATTATAAGCGATAGCCGGCTCGCCCAACTTGGTAGTCAATAGTATTACTGAGCGTAGAAAACTATTTTTTGATGCTTGGCAGGAAAATGAAGTTGGTGAAACGGCTGTCAAAGCTTAATGTAAAGACTGTTTGCCATTCGCTCCATTTATCCAGGTTATCCTGCACGCGCATGCGCAGATAGGTCACGCTGCCATCGTTCACCAGGTCGGGGTCGAAGTGGTTATTATTCGCCAGATTCTGTAGCGTTGGGCTCGTGCCATTTGGGTCCTGCCCCCAATAGTACTCGTAGAGCTTTAGCCCGCTGCCGCTGTCAAAAGCACCATCCCAGGTAAAGTCCACATTGTTACATAGGCCTTGTGTTACGCCGTTCATCGCCTCGCAATGCGGGTTTACCACGCTTGGAAGATGTGGCGGTTCAGTGTCGATGGATACCTGATTGTAAACAGGCGCACTAAAGTTACCAGCTTTATCTTTTGAGCGAATTCCCAGTTGCATGTTCGCGCCATTGATCGAAATCGTTGCGGTATTGGTTGCCGGCAGATCCATCCATGCACCGCCATTGATGTTCATCTGTGAGACTGCCACTCCGGAGAAGTTATCTGAAGTTTGAATGTTCAGGGTCACCGGAGATGTAAACCAGGATGCCACACTGGAAAGTTGCCCCTGCAGCTGTACCGCAGCAGTCGGCGGAATGCTATCTACACTCAGAATAGCGGTTTTGTTGGACTCGCGATTCCCTGAATTATCCACAGAGTAATAGGTGATGTTGTAGTCGCGGTTCTCGGTAAGCGTGAACGGGGCCGTGTAAGTAGTCACTGCGCCACCATTAACCTGGTAATACGTCGCCTTGACACCGCTCTGCCTGTCCAACGCAGTAAGGGTCACAGACCCGGTGCTCTTATAGTATCCCGATTCACCTAGTGTCCCGCTGAAGCTCAGGCTGGTCTGCGGTGCCAGCGTATCACCAATGGCGGGGTAAGCCACCGGGCCCAGCAGCACGTTGCTGTCAATATTGATGGTGTACCCGCCCCAGGTCTCATTATGCCCGCCTGTATACTGCCGCAGGCGCTGATTCTGTGACCAGAGCGTATCCGGAAAGCACGAAGCAATCCCCCACACGCTGACCGTCGGGTTGTAATAATAAGGTGTCGAAATATACTTTGCGATCCAAACCGCATCCAGCGGATTTGTAAGGCTTTTCAGGTTGCTTAAGTTTTGTGGTGGATTGTTGGTAGACCAATAATGACAGGATGCCCCATATACACCAGAAAGCGCGCTCATTTGGTGTAAACGGCTGTTCCAGCCTTCAAAAAAGCTGCGCACCGCGGTTTGACAAGCCGTATCCCCAACATAGTATTCAAGATCGTAATAAACCACACCGCCATGTCCATTCGCGTCGGTCAGCCCCAATTCGTACATTTTTGCCATCGCCTGATCGGCATTTTGCACGCCTTCCTGGTAGGCAACTGTTGGGTCCATGCTCATCTTGCTGCGATAATCGGTACAGGGCGCCTGTGGGCCAACCCAGGTCGGAATGAAGGTCCAACCGTTGTTATACATATAGGAAACCTTGCTGAAAGTGAGCGCTCTGTTACTACAAGCCCTGGCACTACCGCCAATGTAAAGGTTAACCACGTTGTAGGGGCTGGAATCGCGCCAGGCATCCAGCGCGGCATTGCCCGGGATTTCACATTGATCAAATCCATGTCCAACCGCCACCTTGACAGTGGGGTTGACCGCTTTAATTTGAGGTCCTTCCAGGCTGCCAATCGGTTGAGGGCCTTTAGGCTCAGGTGCCCTGGTAAAAACAGACTTGCTGGTTTTGCCAACACTGATAGGCAATGGCAAAGGCTGCCAGGTTTTTCCGCCATCGGTTGTTGCCCCCAGCAACTGATCCTGGCTGCAATGCAGTTGTTCCTGCCCAACCACTAACTGGGCATTGCAGAAACCGCTGATGAAAGTTCCCCAGGCATCATTGGTGCCAGAAGCTGAGAGGTTGATGATTTGTGCTTTGTGCGTAGATTGCGTTCCGCCCTCAGTCATTGCCTCTCCCCCTGAAGGAATCCGGCTCCACCGCGACAGGTTGCCATCCGCTAAAAGCTGGAAGAAAGGTTCACTGCCCGGCGCTTGCTCTGCCTGAGTAGGATCTTCTGCCCCCAGCGACCAGTTCTGCCCGTAATTGTTGGTCTGCATGATGCTGGTCTTGAGCAAGGTCTCGCCCTTATAAGCAGAAACTGGGTATATACCATAACCATCAGTCTGGAATTCAGGCAAGCCCACGCGGTAACCCTCCGCCCCATCAGTCAACGGTAAGTCGCCAATTTCATTCCAGGTTTGGCCGCCATCACTAGTGGTGAAAAGCGAGTCATATTGCGGAGCTTTCAGCATAAAACCGTGGGTTTCGTCCGCGAAGACAAATTCTTCCCCTGCCGGGGCTTTCAATTCCACCCAGCTGCCTCCGCCATCATTTGTTTTTAAGAGCACGCCGGTGGAGAAATTCGCTCCAGAAGAGTTCTTGACCAGCAAGTAGCCCACCTGGGGGCTCAGGCGCTGCATGAACACCTTACCGTCAGCAATCAACTCCCTCCCAGTCAGGATGGCGTTGATCCCCTCGGAAAGCTCGTTCCAGGTCTTCCCAGCATCGCTGGTAGTGTAAAAGCGGAATCGTAAATCCGTGCCTTCCCCACCTAAATAGAAAGCCCAGGCTTGGTTCTCGTCGATAAAATACACCCGGCCAAGCATGTAATTTTCCGGAACCCGGGCACTCACTTCATCCCAGTTTTTCCCATTATCCATAGTAAGGAAGATGCGGGTATTCAAGGCCAACCAACCTCTTCCAGGTCCAAAAAGTTGGTACTGCATGTCAGCCAGCTTCTCGCTGATTTCTGCCAACTCAAGGCCTGCTGCCTTTAGTTGCGCGACGGAGCTCGTCTGCGCGGCGACTGGGGCTGGTTCTGCTAATTTTGTGGTGCAAGCAGTCAGTACAAGGTTCAGAATCACCAAAGCAATCACAACGGATCTGATCACTTTCCGGGATTCGCTCGTCTGAGAGGTTTTCTTCATCGATAAACCCAATACTTCCTTTACACCGATTATCATCAATTTAGAGATGCAATATTTATACCCATCTGCGCCCAGAGATGCGTTCTTGACACTGAACATATGTTCTGTTATTATTTCAGTAGAAACCAGGAACAAAGGCAAAAGGGAGCACTTATGTCACGCAAACGGGTAGGTTTAAGCCCAAGGCACCAAAAGATCCTTCGCTTTCTTGAAGAATTTATCTCCGAGAAAGGCTACCCCCCTTCCATTCGCGAGATTTGTGACCACACACAGATCAGTTCGACCTCTCTGGTCAACTATTATCTCAACCAGTTGGAAGAGATGGGTTTCATCCAGCGTGGCTCCAATGTTTCACGCGGGATTAATCTGCTCAAATCGCTGGCTGGCAATTTGAATCAAAACCTCAAGACTGCTGCAAATTCACTGAATGATTTGATTGCCATCCCTCTGGTCGGTAATATTGTTGCCGGCGAGCCTATGCCTGTTCCCAACTCCGACTTTTCGTACTACGATCCGGATTCGGGCATTGAAATTGCCCGCACCTTGCTGCCCAAATTGGATTCGGAAGATCAGCTTTACGCCCTGCGTGTACATGGCGACTCGATGATTGATGCCATGGTCAACGATGGCGATATCGTGGTCATGAAAAAGGTCAACCAGGCACGCAACGGTGAGATGGTGGCCATCTGGCTGAATGACAAGGAAGAAACTACGCTCAAGTATTTCTACCAGGAGCATGGCAAAGTACGGCTGCAACCCGCCAACCCAACCATGAAACCTATCATTATCGACAACCCAAAAACGGTCGAGGTCCAAGGCAAGGTAGTCCTGGTTATCCGCCAGGTCAGCCAAAAGTAAATCTACCTCGCTTAATTTACTAAATGGGTCACCCAAGGTGGCCCATTTTTGATTAATAGATCTTCTTCTTATCTAAAAAGCAAAAATGCCTGCTCTCATAGAGCTATGCAAATTGTTTATAGCGGTGCTCAACCAAACCAGGTTGATACAATACCGTAGAGAACACTGCTAAAGAATCCCCAGATCGTCCCCAGAAATGCACCGGCGATGACGTCACGTGGATAATGCGCGCCGAGGTAGATACGCGTGACGCCAGTAATCCCGGCAAAGAAATACATGATCAATACCAAGTACCATGGCAAGTGGAATGACTGAGAAAATATTGTGGCCATAAAAAATGCCTGGCTGGTATGCCCGCTGGGAAAAGAATAACCGATGGCTCGGTTGCCAACAATCCTGATGGTATCAATAACAAAGTAAGGCCTTTTACGTCCCACCAATAGCTTGGTAAGCTCCACCACCAACCAAAGTGTCACCGTGCCCAGTAAAAACTCAAAGGCGAAGATGCGTTGATTTAGTAGATAAAATAGCCCTGTCAAAAGAAAAGCTGTCAGCCCATTGCCAATCTGGGTAAAGACAATCATTAGACTATCTGTAAATTTCGAGCGCGGCGCGTGCTTATTCAGAAAAAGGAAGGCCAAGTCATCTAACTTAGCACCAAAGGACCAAATTACTGTGAGCGCTAAGATAATAAACAGGAAAAAGAAAGCCGCCAACACCTTGTGCCGCACAATATTTGCCCAAATGCTTGCACGAACGTAGTTTGGTGCCAATACGGTAGCGGCAATTCCCAAAATTAGTGCGACGACAAAGCGATGAATATGTCTGGTCTGTGCCTGTTCCTGCACTGGAGTCAAGTTTGGTGCCGGGTCAGCTTGATTGGTTTCTTGCATTCTTGGTCGTTTGTTTGACGCGAGACTTTTTGGGTATCATAACTGTCAGTGCATGTTTCAGGATGCTTAATTCCACATCGCCCTCACCAAAGGGTTCCCCATCGTACATAAGAGTCATTTTTGGGTCTACAGTTACAGTCACCTTTTCAGCCAGGAAATGCCGAACTTTCTTGTCTTGCGGCAATCCATCCTGCAGACCTCCCAAGACGTAAGTGAGCAGCTCTAGCTTTGACGCGTCTTGGAAGAAGACTACATCCATTTTTCCGTCCTGCATGGAACTTCTTTTGCCCAAGCGGTAGTGGAAACCGACCACTGGCATATTCGCGACTAACAGAACTAAGCCAGAAGAGTTAATCGGCTCTTCTTTTGTGTCCGCAGTAATTTTGAATTTTGCTGGCGTTCCAGTTGCTAAAATCTTGAGAGATTCTCCAATTTTTAACAGATTGCCGTGTTGGATATCATCCACTGCTGGAAATAGATCCGAGACCAGCCCAACCGAAAAGGCCTCCATAAAGTTGATGATCTTCCCATTGGCCTTTGCCTGGCCCATATCCACTTTTAGTTTTCTGCCTTCTCTCAATATCCTTATCGCCTCTGGCACGTCTTCGGGAATTTCAAGAGCAATGGGTGTATCGTTTTGACTCCCAGTGGGTATGATCCCCAGGGTGGCTCCTGTTCCAGCCAAAAGTCTGCCAGCAGATGAAGAAGTGCCATCTCCACCACACGCTACAAAAAAGTCAATACCATCTGCTAAGGCTTGCTTGATACTGCCAGCCAGGTCCGCCCCCGGTTTGACGATGAACACTTCCGGTTCAAAGCGATATTTAACCAACAGGTCAACAATTTGTTCAAGGGAGGCAGTTTCTGGTTTGGCCTTTCCCGCTATGGGATTAAAGATTAGTTTTATTTTCTTCCTTCGATAGCGTTTGGTCACCGTTGGTTGAAATATTTCTTTTGATTTTTTTCTTTTAATAATCATGATCTTCCTTTACGTTTTTTAAATCGATCGCTAGTGGAAGGTAATAATTGAGACAGGTTTTCCTATATTCTTGCCATAAGTTTATAACATTACAAGGAGTATATTTTGGTTAATGCAAGGATACCTACATGCGTCCCGTTTGGATTTTGCCAATTAATAATTGGCCACAACCATTTCTGTTTCAATCGAAGTCGAAAAGACTAGTCTAAGAATCAAAAAAGCCACCCGGTAGGTGGCTTTTTTGAAGTTCCGTGAAGAAATTACTCGAGCACGACTTCGGCGCCAGCTTCGACGAGCTTGGCTTTTGCATCGTTGGCAACATCCTTGGAAACATTCTCGAGGACGTGGGCACCAGCGGTTTCGGCCATGGTTTTGGCTTCGACGAGGCCGAGGGAAGTGAGTTGGCGAATGACCTTAATGACATCGATCTTCTTGGGGCCGGTGGCCTTGAGAACAACGGTGAATTCGGTTTTCTCTTCAACTTCTTCGACAACAGCAGCGGCAGCAGGGCCAGCGGCGACAGCCACGGGAGCAGCAGCGGAAACGCCCCATTTTTCTTCGAGGGCTTTGACAAGTTCAGCAGCTTCCAAAACGGAAAGTTTGCTCAGTGATTCAACAAGTTTTTCTAAATCGGCCATTTTTATCTCCTAAAATTATTTTCTTTTGCTTTCAACATTTTTCCGCCCTCACATCTTGTGAAAGCGCTCGATTTCTTATGCAGCTTCAAGCTGCTTGTCAGAATTTGCTTTGATGACCGCTGCCAAACCACGGGCGGGTTCAGCGAGGGTGCGGACAAGTTTACTTGCAGGGGTCTGCAGCAGACCGAGGAAGGTCGCGCGCATGACGGGCAAGGTGGGCAGGTCGGCAAGATCTTTTACTTGCTTGACACTCAGGTCGTTCTTGTCGAGGTAACCACCGCGTACCGCGAATGCCTGATTGCTCTTGATGATTTCAGCCAAACCTTTGGCAACAGAGGGGGCATCTTCAAAAGCGAAGACGACCACGTTGTTGTTCTCCCAAAATCCAGGTTCAGTGCTGTAACCTTTGTTTTCCAGGGCCTTGGCGAAAATGCGGTTCTTGACAACATGCAAAGCGCCATCTGCTTCGCGCAAGCGTGCACGGGCTGCATTTA
>CAYVRH010000023.1:0-11304 GCA_964452955.1 uncultured Anaerolineaceae bacterium
GCGCGGCTGCCAGTACCTGATAACCCAGGCCCATGGTGGTCGCAGCGCTATCCACCACATGCACCTTAAGTTCCGCATCACGCGCGGCATTGGTAGCTGATTGGTAGGTACCGGAAAGGTCTTTGGCAATAGTCACGCAGATGATTTCGTCTGCGCCTTCAGCTTTGGCATCTCTGAAAACTTTTGCATAGTCTTCAACAGAGGGCTGTGAGGTGGTCGGAGCCACGGGGTCGAGGGGTAAACGGGCAAAAAACTGCTCTTTGGTGATATTTACGTTATCGATGAATTGCTGGTCGCCCCAGATCAGGTAGAGGGGAACAATACCCAGATTGTATTGCCTGACAAGATCAGCAGGCAGGTCAGACGTACTATCAGTGATAATTTTGATCATTTTATAACCTCGGATGATTGCAGAATTTCCCAATCATAATGAGGTTTTCAAATATTTACAAGACTATTGTCTATTATTGGGTTGTTGTCCAGTATCTTTTCTGCTGGAACAAACCTTTACTGCGCAGATTTATTGGGCTATGGCTCAGATGAGAGGTTCGGTCAGCCCAGCCAGGTTGCGCAGGTACTCAAGTTGCCCAATGTGGTAGTGATGGTGGAAGGCGTAGAAAAAGAGTTCCCCGCCCAGCCGGGATTTTTGCTCTCCAGAGCCGATTTCCTCGTCAAAGTCGCTTTCAACCATGGCATTTAGCTTCTCAAAGATTTGGCTTTCAAGTTGGGCGTAAAGCCGCATGATCTCTTCAAGGCGCAAGAGGCCAGGCTCTTCACCTATGATTGGCGCGGAGGTCCGGATAAAGCGTTTGAGGACTTTTGCTTCCTCGGTGGGTTCTACGTTGAGTATTCGCAATATTTCAATCAGGTTGTCAGCCAGGTGACCAAGCACCCAGCGCAGACAATTGCCACCATTGGCAGGCTGCAGCAGTGACTGCTCGTCGCTAATACCCTCAATTTGCATCTCAATTAACCCGCGATTGCCCTCCAGCATGCGTAGATATTCCTGTTTTGTAATCATTGCGCCTCCGTGTTGTTTGGTTGTGTCTGTGATGGTGGTTTGCTTTCTTGTGTGTGCGCTTGGATAAAGAAGGGCGCCCCCAGTTTTGGTTCTCGCGGGTTATCATCCTGTTCGACCAGCGGGATGCGCTTAAAGAGCAGAAAGTCCCCAGCGAAAATCTTTGGCGCGGCGATACTGACAATATTGATGTATTTTTCACCCAGCACCTTAAGGACCTGCTTGCTTTCAGAGCCCCTGCCAAAAGGCAAAATAAAGGTCACCGGGCAACGTTCAAGCCGATCGCAGAGCATCTGGTAAGAATCTTCAGATTCAGCCTGCAGGTCTGAATCATCCAATTTATTCAATAAGCTATGCCTGGCAGAATGGGAGGCAATCTCAAGACCCTGGGCTTGAAGGCTTTTCAAATAATCCCAGATCTCTGTGCTCTGCGGGCTGGTCTCGGTTCCAGTGACCACTCCAAGGGTGAGCACGTACCCCTGATCGGTAAAGACGGCAATCATGTCAGTGAATTCCTGCCGCAGCCAACTGGTTCCCAGGTCATCCAGTGAAACCAGGATGGAATTTTTGGGTGGGCAGAGGCCACGCTGGTAAAGATCGGATACCTGGCGGTAGGTCATGGTTTGCAGCCCGTACTTTTCGATGCTTCGAACCAACCAGCGCATCCCATAGACGCCGTCCGCCGAGTGCAACATGATACTGGGCGGGGTCGGACAAAAGCGCATGCGCGGAATTTGGTCTTTCGCGGCGCTCATCGCAGCCGCGGGCTGCCAGCTGGCCAGAAGCAAGGCCAGGACACAAAGGATGAAAAGCAGCCTGCGTTTAGCCGGCCACACGGGACTCCACGCTGATTATGGGTTCAGGCTTGGCCGTTGCCTTAGGTTTACCTGCGGCAATGGCCATAAGTAAAGAAACAAGTGCCAGGACAGACCAGAATAGGTAGTTATGCCTGGCTCCGATGTAATCGTAGATCACACCGCAAATAGCGATGCTAAAAATATATCCAAGACTATATAGAGCAACACTGATGAAGCCGTTAGTAGTGGTTGTAAAACGTTTGGGGATGAAGAGATTAATGAGATGAATCGTTACCAATAGGCGCAGCGGATAACTAATCCCATTGAGAATGGACGATAGCATCACCAACGTTGGAACGGGGAAGAGCCAAACAATGAAACGTCGCAGCAGATCTAGGACAATAACTCCAATCACCAGGTGGCGCGTGCCCAGTTTTTCCAGAATGTGACCACCAAAATACATGAATGGTATTTCTGCCAGTGCAGTCAAAGTGGAAACCAATCCTATGGTGGCGGTACTGACTCCAAGGTCTTTCATGAAGATTGGGTCGAAAGAACGGATGCCATCGTTTAAGGTATCTGTTAATGCAAGGGCGACGATGGTCATCCAGAGGTAACGGTTATTAAGGATCAACTTGATAATTTGTCTGAATCCCATACCAGGTGAATCCGACTCGTCATTTACAAAGCTTCTCTCTGGCAGTAACCAAAAGACTGTGGCAGCAAGTGCGAGCAGCAAGAGGATGAAAATGAGATCATTCACCAAGATACCGTAATGCTCAATTAGCCAACCCCCAAGCAATGCCAACACGGAAAAACCAACTGAACCCCATAGGCGCATCTTGCCAAAGTGGTTCCGTCCTCCATTTGGATTGATACCCGCCTGATAACTGAGGTTAATTGCCGTAGAGCTAATAATCATGCTGATCGTGTAAGCCAGCGCGTACAAAAAAAGAATCGGTAGATATAGGCGCAGCAAGGGAAGTCCCCCCATAATCAGCATCCAAACCAGGATCGCCAGGCCTAAAATAAGGCGCTTTTTGGTACTGTGGTCAAACCATAATCCAGCCTGGGTAGCCAGCAAGATCTGCAGAATTAATCCTGCTATTAATAAGGAGCTTATTTGAACACCAGAAAATCCAATTTCGCGAAAGTGAATGTTGAGAAAGGGGAGAAGCACACCAATGGCAGCATAGAACAAGGCAAAATAAAGGCTGAAACCCAGTATTCCCTTACGATAAGTAGTGTGTTCTGTGCTCAAAAGCTGCATGCTTAGATTTTACCTTTCAAAATCTTTTGAAAGCCGTCAAACGAAGAGACTGTGACTGTTAATACCCTCATCGCATGGCTTGGTCGGTTGTGCTACAAAATCCATTAGTCCTTGAGTTCCGGTTCCAGTTCCTGATGCAGTTGATTGCAGTATTGGTTGAAAGCCGGTGAAAACTGCATGCCTTCCACGCGCGGGCGCGGGAGTTCAATGGGCAGGTCCTGTTTGATGCGTGCTGGACGCGACGAAAGCACCAAAACCCGGTCGGCCAGGTAAACCGCTTCGGGGATGGAATGGGTAACCATCAAGACTGTCTGGTGCTTTTCCTCCCAGATGCGTAGCAGTTCGTCGCCCATGCGTTCACGGGTGAAGGCATCCAGTTGTCCAAAGGGCTCATCCAGCAGCAGGAGTTTGGGCTCTCTGATGAGAGCTCGGGCGATGGAAGCGCGCTGAGCCATGCCACCGGAAAGCTCGTGGGGGTAGTGTTTCTCAAAGCCGTGCAGCCCGACAAGTTCCAGCATTTGTTGGGTCTTTTCCTGTAGCCGCGACCCTTGGATGCCATCCAATTCCAACGGCAAGCTGATGTTCTGCGCGAGGGTGCGCCAGGGCATCAGGTCCGGCTTTTGAAAAACCATACCAATGCCGGCTTTATCTGGAGATTGTCCATCGATCAGGATTTCGCCAGTGCTTGGGCTGATGAGGCCTGCCAATGCGCGTAAAAGTGTGCTTTTGCCACCGCCGGAGGGGCCGATGACGCAGGTGAAAGAACCAGCCGCGATTTCGAAATTGAGTTCATCCAGCACTTCCAGCGTGCCATCGCTTTCAATGAAATCGAGATGCAAATGCCGAACTCGAACCAGGCAATCAGGGCAGAAAGGCATCGCTATGGGCTCCGTTTAAGTCAATGGGGGCCTTCATCAGGCCGAGTTCCAGCAGCACCTGCTGCATATTTTCCCAGCGGGATGGATCCTGGCTTTTCTCCGAGGAAAGCTTCCAAAGCTTGATCGATTCCGCCAAAACTTCCTTCTGGATGCTGGCATCGGCGCTCTGTAGGTTCTCGACGAATTTTCCACAGACGGTAAAGGCCGCTTCGGGGTTGGCAGCCACCCAGTCGATACCCTTGCTGAGCGCACGGACGACCTTGCGGACGAGCTCAGGCTCTTCCTGGATGGTTTTTTCATTGGTGACCAGCCCATTGCCCACCAGGCTGACAAAATCCTGTACGCGGATAAGGTTGGTCTCATAACCGCGGGATTTAAGCTGCACTGGCTCATTAGCCAGGTAGATGACAGCGGCATCCACTTGCTTCGTGACCAGAGCTTCCACTTGCGTGTAGCCTATAGAGAGTAACTGGTAGTCCGTGCCAGCAAGTCCGGTCGCGTTGGCCAGGGCTTCAAAGCCGATGTAATTGGCACCGTAAAGCCCGGGAAGACCGATTTTTTTACCTTTCAAGTCTTCCGGCTTGACGATGCCAGTGCTTTTCAGGCTGACAACCCCCACTGGGTAATCTTTATACCAATCCAGCACCTCCACCACCGGCAACCCCTGGCCACGTGCCAGCAATACCTGTTCACCGGAGGCGATCATGAATTTTTCCTTGTCAGCCCCCAGCAACGAGACTAAGTCGGCTTCGTTACCATAGACCAACTTCACTTCCAGGTCTTCTTCTTTAAAATAACCATTCTCAATGGCGGCATAGAACGGTGCGAACTGCACATTGGGGATGTAGGTCAGGTTGAGCGTGATTTCGCGGGTCGCGGCACTGCTTTTCGGCTGCAAAATACCGCAGGCGGAAAGAATGGTAGCCAAAATCAGGAGGAAAAAGAGAGGTGTTTTTTTCAAGTGCATTTATATTCCTTTGCGCCAGGTTTGCCAGGCCAGGACCCTGGATTCTACCAATAGAATCAAGCCATAAAAACCAGATGCCAGCAGCATCAGGGTGAAAACGGCCACAAAGACCAGGGCGGTATCATATTGGCCGCGGCCAACATTGATGAGGAAACCCAGCCCCTGGTCCGAGCCAACCAGTTCGCCCACAATCGCGCCGATCACCGAGAGGGTTGCCCCCACCCGCAGACCTGCCATGATCACCGGCAGGGCAGCCGGCCATTCCAGATAGCGCAGGGTTTGTTTGGGGGTTGCCCGCAGCGAGCGCATAACCTCGCGCAGGTCGCGCGAGACCTCCCTGAAACCCACCAAGGTGTTGATGAGGATGGGGAAGAAAACGGTCAGGGCACAGATAAAAACTTTGGTTCCCAAGCCAGGTCCCAACCAAATGACAAGCAGCGGGGCAACAGCTACGATTGGCACAGATTGGCTGGCCACCAGAAAAGGTGAAAGCAACCTTTCGGCCAGGGGCTTACGTGCCAGCCAATAGGCTAAAACGGTGGCAATGCTACTGCCGATGAGCAGACCCAGGGCAATTTCGAGCAGGGTATAAGAGAAATTACGCCAGAGAACCCCATTCCCAAGCACCTCCAGGAATTTATCCCAGACCTGTGCAGGTTTTGGCAAGATGAAGGCTGGCAAGTCGGTCAGCGCTGAGATCAGCATCCAGAGCAAAATAGCCATGCCCCAGGCAATCAAAAACATCAAAAAGCGGTTGCTGGTCAGGCGTCGAAGTGCAAATTCTCCCTCTTGCGGGGTTTTAGTCAAGGTGGGTTCCATGGGACTCTCTGAGCTTGAGTATACCGAAATCACGGAAGGCTTTCAATCATTCCCGGCTATAATAGAACACATGCCAAAAGGAAAATACGCCTTCAGTAACATCCTGCTGATGCCAAATTCAGCCATGGAAAAGGCCTTACGGCTGGCAAATGAGGTGCATGCCGCCCTGGATGAACTGGGTGCCCGCAATGACCTGATGCCTTTTGAGTTCCGGCGCGAAACGCTCTGCCCCTTCATCCAGGGGCATGACCTGGTGGTGGCCTTCGGGGGCGATGGCACGTTGATCCGAGCCGGGCATTTTTCCGCCCCCCAGGGAATACCGCTCATTGGTGTTCAGGCTGGCCATCTCGGCTTTTTGGTGGAATTGAGCGAAGATAACTGGCAGGAGCTCTTGCCGCGTTTGCTCTCAGGGGATTTCCATCTAGAGAAACGTATGCTGCTCAAAGCTGAACTTTTCCGCGATAACGAAGTGATGTGCAGTTGGGATGTGATTAATGATGTGGTCATTGCCCGCGGTGCCCACTTGCGCTCGATTGAAATTCGAGTGGACGTGCAGGAGGGTTACCTGGCTTCGTATATTGCCGATGGGCTCATCCTGGCTACCGCAACTGGCTCTACCGCGTATGCCATGGCTGCTGGCGGACCCATCCTGCCGCCGGAGCTGCGCAACATGCTGCTCGTGCCAATCAGCCCTCACTTATCACTTGAACGCGCTGTGGTTCTAGCAGAAGGTGCCAGTGTAATTTTGCGCACTTCCCCCGATAACGACGCGATCATCAGCGTGGACGGTTCAGACCCCATCACGCTGTTGCCGGGTGACTTTGTAAAGGTTGTCAGCAATCCCCAATCCCTGGATATGATACGCTTTGGCGCACCAAATTACTTCTATCACAATCTTGCCAGGTTGCATTACCGCAACCCGGCTGTAAAGTTAGGCCCGAATGAGTGAAACAGCCAATAAAACTCCTGATGAACAAAACCCTTTACCTGATAACGGCCTCGGAGTTAGCCAAACTGCTTTTAGCCCGGAGGGCTTGACGGTCACGCCGGTGGCAACTGCCGATGAAGAGGCCCCCACGCTGCGCTGTAATCGCTGCAACAAGCCCATTACCCCGGCTGAAGCAGTCCTGACCCCTACTGGGTACCGCTGCAAGGATTGTGTCAATCAGCAGCTCAAAGTTTTTGACACTACGAAGGGTCTCGATTTGCCCCTGGGTTTTGCGATTGCATTGGTAATCTCGTTGGCCGGCTCAACCCTGGTTGGTTTTCTGGGTTTCATCACAATCTTCTTGGCTTCAGGCCTGGGATTGCTGATCTTTAATCTGGTAAATCGGCTAATCAAACACCGTCGTAACCGCAAACTGAAGTGGTTTTTGGCTGCAGGTGCGCTAATTGGATCCCTGCCGATATTGGTCGGGCGGGGGCTACCTATGCTTAGCTATCTGCTGCGCAGCGGCAATCCCGCGGCTTTGCTTACGCTCATTTGGCCGCTAATCTACACTCTACTCATCACCACCAGCGTCTTCGCCCAGGCAAAATAGGCTATGCTGCTTGACCTCTCCATCCGCAACTTTGCCATCATCCCCGAATTGGATCTGGAATTTGGTGGAGGGTTGACGGTCTTTACAGGCGAAACCGGCGCTGGCAAATCTATTATCCTGGACGCGCTGGGCTTGGTACTCGGTGGCAAAGCCGACCCGGGCATGATCCGTAAAGGCGCGGACAAGGCCAGTGTGGAGGCTAACTTCAGAATTGCTTCTGCTTCCCAAACCTGGCTCAACCCACTGCTGGACGCGGAAGGCTTACTGGATGAACCCGGCTTTCTGACCCTTGCCCGTGAGATCCGCGCGGAAGGGCGCAGCATCGCCAGGGTGAATGGCCGCAGCGTCAGCCAGAGTTTGCTGGGTGAAATTGGGGAAGCCCTGGTGGACACGCATGGGCAATCAGAGCACCTCTCGCTGCTGAAGGTGCGCAATCACCTGAGCCTGCTGGACCGTTTTGCGCATGATGAAACTGAGTTGAAAGGTTACACCGCAGCTTACGCGCGCTTTCAGGAACTCAAGGCCAGGCTTAAGAAGCTGCAGGATCAGGAACGCAACGCCACTCAGCGTCTTGAGATGCTGCAGTTCCAGATCAAGGAAATTGAGGAAGCCAAGCTAAAGACAGGCGAAGAAGAAGAACTACGCTCTGAGCGCACCCGGCTTGCCAACGCTGAAACGCTCAGCAAGCTCGCGGCTGAAGCCCTGACCGCTCTGGATGAAGCTGCCCCAGATGGCAGTTCAGCAACAGACCTGCTTGGTATTTCCAGCCACAACCTGGTGGAACTCAGCCACATCGACCCTGCCCTATTGCCCCTTTCAGAACAACTGGAAGCAGCCCTGACCGGGCTTGCGGATGCTGCTTATGAATTGCGTTCTTACCTTGAGACCCTGGAGTTCAACCCAAAGCGTCTGGATCAGGTTGAAGAACGCTTGGATTTGCTTGGCAATCTCAAGCGTAAGTATGGCGGCAGTGTTGAAGCAGTTATTACTCATCTCCTCAATAATAAAGCTGAGTTAGATGAAGTGACTAATTCTACTGAGCAGATATCGCAAGTAAACAAAGATTTAGATGAGTTGTTAGTAGAAATGGCTATACTGGCAACCGCGCTCAGCCAAAAACGCCATCAGGCAGCCGCAATACTTGGCAAAGCCGTTGAAAATCATCTTGAGCACCTGCAGATGCAGAAAGCGCGCTTCCAGGTTCAGATCCGCCAGGTGGAGAGCCCAGAGGGCCTTTCCGCAGCTGGCAATTCTGACAGTAAAGTGCGTGGCTTAGCCTTTGACGCCAGCGGCATTGACCAGGTAGAGTTTTTGATTGAGACCAACCCCGGTGAAGGGCTTAAGCCCATGGCAAAAATTGCGTCCGGCGGCGAGACCTCGCGGTTGATGTTGGCGCTTAAAAACGCGCTGGCGGACGCGGACCAGATCCCGACCTTGGTTTTTGATGAAATTGACCAGGGTATCGGTGGCAGAGTGGGTTTGACGGTTGGCGAAATGCTTTGGCAGTTGGGCCGGGCTCATCAGGTGCTCTGTGTTACCCACTTACCTCAGCTGGCGGGTTTTGGGGATCAACATTACAACGTTGGAAAAGAAGAAAGTGAAGGCCGCACGGTTACCCAGGTGCGCCATTTGCAGGGGCAAAGCCGCCTGGAAGAACTGGCAGCCATGATGGGCAAAGTGAGCCAGGCATCCATAAATTCTGCTGCTGACATCTTTGCCTCAATTCAACAGATAAAGAGTAAAATTCAGGCAGACGGCCACTAAAAAAGATCTCACTCATTTTTGGCGGCTAAACAAAACAATAAAACCAATTCGGGTTTTGACGCTCCTTAAGGAGAGAAGGAAAAGCACATGCCCAAGACGTCTGACATCTTATCAGTCATCCTCGGAGGCGGCCAGGGAAAACGCCTGTGGCCTCTTACCTCTGAACGCTCGAAACCTGCTGTGCCAATTGCTGGTAAATACCGTTTGATCGATATCCCAATCAGTAACTGTCTCAATTCCGGTATTTTCAAGGTGGCTGTTCTCACACAGTTCAATTCAGTCTCCCTCAACCGCCACATTACCTCGACCTATAATTTTGATGCTTTCCATTCCGGATGGGTGCAGGTTTGGGCTGCTGAGCAGACCATGGCCCACACCGATTGGTACCAGGGCACGGCTGATGCTGTACGTAAACAATTGCTGCAAATCGTTTCTGCCCGCTGCGACTATGTGCTCATCCTGGCAGGCGACCACCTCTACCGTATGGACTACGCCAAAATGGCGGAGTTCCACTGGCAGCACGACGCAGATATTACCGTCGCCGTTCAGCCTGTGCCAAAAGATGAGGCATCGCGCTTTGGCATTCTGAAGGTGGACGAAACGGGCCGCATCACTAATTTTGCGGAAAAACCTAAGGATCCCCAACTGCTTGAAACTTTTGTCAGCCGGAATGACCCCGAACAACCCTACTTGGGCTCGATGGGAATCTACTTGTTTAAGACCGATGTGCTGATTGACATGCTTACCCACGACCGCAACCTGGAAAAACTGGATGACTTCGGCGGCGATATTATCCCCTTTGCCATCCGGGAGAACATGTCAGTTTACGGTTATAGTTTTGAAGGCTACTGGCGCGACATCGGAACCATCCGCACTTTTTACGAAGCCAATCTTGAGCTTGCCGAAGACAAGCCATCCTTCAACTTCTTTGATCAACGTAACCCTATCTATACCCACGCGCGCTTCCTGCCCGGCTCGCGCACACATTCCTGCAATATGAATAATGTACTGCTGGCTGAGGGTTGCGAAGTTTCCGGAGATGTGATTGAACATTCTGTAATTGGCTTGCGCAGCATCATCGGTGAAGGCACCCAGATTTTTGACAGCATCCTGATGGGCGCTGACTATTATGGCTACTCAAAAAGTGGCGCACCGGTGGGGATTGGCAAGAATTGCCGCATCCAGGGAGCCATCATCGATAAGAATGCCAGCATTGGCGACAATGTGACCATTAAGCCCTTCCCGGTAGACGCCGAACTTGACCACTCCATGTATGTGGTGCGGGATGGCATCGTCATCATCCCAAAAAATATGGTCATCCCCGCGGGAACTGTGATTGGGCCCGAGGTTTAGCCATCACCATAATTTCTTTGAAGCTGGCCGGGATTTCTGGCCAGTTTTTTTATTAGTCTTCCAGGGATTTGATTACCGGTTTTGGCCAAATTGCAGTTGGTAAGCCGCGATGCTGAAGGCTGAAGCCACGTTCAGCGAGCCTTTAATACCTGTCATCGGCAATTTGAGAATCACGCTTGCCATGCGCAGCAGTTGCGGGTCCGTGCCAGCGATTTCGTTACCCACAGCCAGGGCAAGAGTTTGCCAGCCCGCGGGGATCCGCCAGGTAAAGAGATCCAGGGCATCTTCGGTGGCTTCCAGGACGATCAGTTTTGTTCCAGCAGCCAAGAGGCTTTGCGCCAGCGTCACAGCATTGTTTGCCTGCTCCCAGGGCAGACGTTTTTCAGCCCCCAGGGCGGTTCTTTCTACGGTTTGCTGTTCGCCCGGCGTGGGGGTGATTCCACAGAGATAAAGCCTGTCCAAACCCGCTCCATCCGCACTCCGAAAAATCGCACCGACGTTCTGGGCCGAACGCACATTATCTACCAACCCAAAGAGTTGACGCCCATTGGCAAGGCGCGGGCTTATGGAAAGGTCGCTGTTCTGGGAGAGACGCTGGTCGGTGGTCAGGAGTTCCTCCCCGCATTTGGGGCAAAACCTGCCGCTAAAATGTGCCAGATCCAATGGAAATCGCAGTCGGCAAGCCGCGTTTCGGCACTCAGCAAAGACCCAATCAGCTGATGATGGCATGGATTTAGTTTACCAAGTTTTAGGCTTGAAATCTGAACCAACCAACGCATCCATCTGCGTTGGTCGATCATCATCAGTTTTTTGCTTGTGGTATTTGGAATTTAAATGTTAGACGCCTGGGTGAGGGGGGCACCCAAGCGTCTAACAACTTAAGTATATACAATTGGG
>CAYVRH010000024.1:0-9076 GCA_964452955.1 uncultured Anaerolineaceae bacterium
TGGATTATCGTATACCAACCACCCAGGATACTCCTGATATTTTGGAGTCTATGCTTGTTGAAAATTTTGATGGCTCTGGCCCTTCTGGGGCCAAGGGTACGGGGGAAAGCGGCATTATTCCAATTGGCTCTGCCATTGGCCTGGCCGTCGCCGAAGCCACCGGCGCATTCTTTCATGATCTTCCCCTGACCCCTGAGCGGGTTTGGAAGGTACTTCAAGACCAAATATCTGAAAAAAATAAAACAAAGAATAAAGAAGGGAGTTGATTGACCTATAAATAAATTAACAAATGTCCTGTTTGCAAGAAAAAATATTAACCAAAATTTCTCGAGGAGAACAATGAAAAAACTGAGTCTATTGTTGATTGCTGTGATGATCTTCACGCTCGCGCTCGCTGCCTGTGCCCCTGCGGCCCCCGCAACCCAGGCCCCCGCTGCCGTGGAACCCACCAAAGCACCCGCTGCTGAAGCACCCGCTGCCGCAGAACCCACCAAAGCCCCAGAGGCCCCTGCTGCTGCAGAACCCAAAGGCGAAATCCTGATTGGCAACCTGCAGGACGAATCTGGCGGTATGAAAGCCCTCAGTAGCGCCCTCACCTTTGCTGCCACCCTGCAGATTGAAAAAATCAACGCAGAAGGCGGCATCAATGGCCGTATGCTCAAACTTGTCACCTACGATACCCGCAGTGATGTCAACGAAGCCATCAATGCTTACACCCGTATGGTCCAACAAGACAAAGTCTCCATCGTTCTTGGGCCACCCATTGCCAATATTGGTATCGCTATTGCTCCTGTAACCCAGGAACTCAAGGTCCCAGTTGTTGGTTTGTTCATGGATGACAAGTGCACCATGCAGGAAAGCGGTGAGCCTTGGACTTATATGTTCCTTGCCCAGAACTCTGCTACCACCCAGGGCACAATCATGGCCAGCTATGCTGTCAAAGAATTAGGCGTCAAAAAAGTTGCCGTTCTTTACAACTCACAGAACTCCTACTCTGTTGGCCTTGCAGAACCCTTCATCAAGGTTGTTGAAGCCGCTGGCGGCGAAATTGTTGCCAAAGAAACCTACACCTCCCAGGATAAGGACTTCCGCGCTCAGTTGACCAAGATCAAAGCTGCTCAACCAGATGCTCTGTACTTCCCCTCCTACCCTGTTGAGATCCCGTTGATCTACACCCAGGCTTTCGAACTTGGCCTCAATGTGCCCCTGTTCGGCAGTAACTCTGTTCCTCCCACCGGTTTAGCTCCTTCAACCGATCCTGCCGCCACCACCAACACTTTCTACCCATACGGTATCAATCCTTCAGATCCTGTGTTGGTTGATTGGGCTGCCGCTTACAAGGCTAAGTTTGAAACCAATGCCATCGCCCAATCCTTCTCTGGCGCCGATGCATTTGGTATCATTGTGAATGCCATCAAAGCCTGCGGCGATGATGTCTCTTCCGAATGCCTGACCGCTGAACTGAATAAGGGTACTGAGTACCAAGGTTTCCAGGGAACTGTCAAGCTCTCTGCCAAAACCCACCAACCAGAAGCCTTGCCAATGGCCATTATGACCATTAAAGAAGGTAAAGCCGAATTTGTGACTTGGTATTCACCTGAAGGTCCAGTCGTAAAGTAATTCTGTTTCAGGTTGAAATTATGTTGGGGCTCATGGTCAAATTGAGCCCCAACATTGGTGAGGTGACTTATGCAATTAACAGTATTGTTACAACAAATCATTAACGGCCTATCCCTGGGGGCGGTCTATGCCCTGATCGCAGTGGGATATGCCCTGGTCTTTAATGTGCTCAAGTTCTCCAACTTTGCGCACGGTGGTGTGCTTGGCATCAGTGCTTATGCCGGGTATATGGTTGCCAACCAGTTGCAATGGCCCCTGATACCAGTAATATTGGTGGGCATTCTGACAGGCGCGGTTGTAGCAGTATTGGTTGAGCTCATCGCTTTCCGTTGGATCCGTCTACAGAAAGGTCAGCTGGTGTACTTCTTTGTCACCTCGGTTACCATGCTGATGGCTCTGGAGCAGGTCTTGATTATCCGCTTTGGTGCCTCTTTTGAATCTTATCCCTACACATTGTTGAAAGTAAAAGTTATTCACCTCGGTGAATTGACGGTTTCTATTACGTACTTGCTATCATTAGTTTTGACCATTATCGCGTTTAGCGTTCTGCTCTACATTTTGAAAAAGACCAAAATTGGTATTGCCATCCGGGCTGCTTCGAATGACCTGGTAGCGACGAGCTTGATGGGCATTAATGTTGACCAGATCATCGTTGCCACGTTCATCGTATCAGGTTTCCTGGGCGGTTTATCCGGTGTGTTATACGGGATTTCTGCTTCGCTTTCTCCCCAAATCGGGCAAATTGTCGTCAAGGGCTTTATTGCTTCGGTACTGGGTGGTTTGGGCAGTTTGAAAGGCGTGGCTATGGCCGCGGTTGCTCTGGGTGTTTTCGAAGTTTTCCTGGTAGCAACCATCGGTTCAGGCTTAGCCCCTGTCGTCATCTTTTTGCTGATGGTGATTTTCCTGCTGGTAAGGCCTCAGGGCTTTGCGGGTGTCAGCTTCATGGATAAAGCTTGATGCTGAGGAGGATGATATTATGAGTTTTGTACTTACCGTTTCGATTGCAATTGCAGCCTACTCCATTGCTGTACTGGGCACCTTCATGCTGACAGGCATGAACGGGCTCTTCTCGCTTGGTCAGGCTGCCTTTATGGGGCTGGGAGCTTACATCTCAGCCATCCTGGTGGTGAATTACCATCTGCCATTTGCACTTGCCATCCTGGTTGCCATTTTACTTGCCATGGGTCTGGCTGCCCTGGTGGGCGCGGCCACGTTGCGCATCCGGCAGGACTTCTTCGCCCTGGCTACATTTGGTTTTGGCCAAGCCGTTACCGGCTTGATGACCGAAATGGTCAATGTCACCGGTGGTGCTATGGGCTTCTCAAATATCCCCAGGCTCACTACCCCAACCATCGCCTATATCTCGCTGGCAGTGGCCATCTTCTTCGTCTGGGGTTTCAGAAAATCCCACTTCGGCAAAGATAGCCTGGCCATCCGTAGCAATGAATTGGCAGCCAAAGTTGAAGGCATTGATGTTTACAAGCACAAACTAACGGTTTTTGTGCTCTCTGCGGCTTTTGCAGCTTACGCGGGTGCCTTGATGGCCTTCCATACGCGTTATGTTGAACCTGCTATGTACGGTTGGATCGCTTCCGTCACCTGGATCATCATCGTCTTCTTCGGTGGCAGAGATAGCCTTACGGGTACTGTGATAGGCTCTATCATGTTGCTGGCTGCCCCCGAAGCTTTGCGCTTTACCACAGCCTGGCGCACCCTGGTCTATTGTGTCATCATCCTTATCATCATCAACCTGCGCCCACGCGGTTTGTTTGGTACCTGGGAGCTCACATTCAGACCAATACTCAACCTGTTCAAAGCTAAAAAAGGTCAAGAGGTGCAGTGATGGACAAGGCTGTAATTGTTGACATGAATAATCTTACGAAAATGTTTGGCGGCTTGTGCGCTGTCAATAATTTTTCGGGGCACGTTATGGAAGACCAAATCATTGGCATCATTGGCCCCAATGGCGCTGGTAAAACCACCATTTTGAATATGGTGTCTGGTATCTACCCGCCCACTTCTGGTGAGATCATCTTCAAAGGCAAAAACTTGTGTGGCATGGAACCTCACAAAATCAACCAGTTGGGCATCGCCCGTACCTTCCAAAACATCCGCCTTTTTGAAGACATGACCGTTCTCGAGACTGTGATGACCGCCTATTCATGGCGGGCTCCCTATCACCCCCTTGAGACTCTGCTCTCCTCCCCCCGGGTTGCCCGCTTTGACAAAGAGATCAAAGAAAAAAGTATGCACTGGATTAAGCGCGTCGGTTTATCAGATGAAGCCAACCTGGTTGCCAAGTCGCTGCCGTATGGCTTGCAACGCCGGGTGGAAATTGCCCGTGCTCTGGCCAGCGAACCAGTTGTTTTATTGCTTGATGAACCCGGTGCCGGCCTGAACCAGACTGAAGTGCAGGATTTGGTTGATTTAATCCAGAACCTCTTCTGTGATTTACATCTTTCCATTATGTTGATTGACCATCGCATGGAAGTGATTATGCGCTTGTGTGAATGGATTTATGTGCAGGACTTTGGCAAAAAGATCGGGCAAGGGACGCCTGAGCAGGTTCAGAAAGACCCGGTAGTCATCAAGGCCTATCTTGGGGAGGATATTTCCAATGCTTGAAGTAAAGAATCTCCACTCAGGTTATAACAAGATCGAAGTGCTCCATGACATCAATATCACCGTCCCTGACGGCAAGATTGTGGTTGTCATTGGGCGCAACGGTGCGGGTAAATCAACCTTGCTGAACACAATATCAGGCCTGGTTAAGATAAAATCCGGCAGCATTTTGCTTGACGGCAAGAAGTTGCCTGCCAGCCCACATAAAATTGTCTCGGAAGGCATCATCCAGGTGCCTGAAGGCCGCCGCATCTTCCCTTCGCTGACCATTGAAGAGAACCTGATCATGGGCGGATACCTGGTTGCCCCAGCAGAAATGAAGGCACGCAGGGAACGAGTCTACAGCACCTTCCCCATCCTGCAGGAACGCGCCAACCAACAAGCTGGCACCATGTCTGGCGGCGAGCAGCAGATGCTTGCCATGGGCCGGGGCATGATGGCTGGGCCCAAGGTTCTGCTATTGGATGAACCCTCATTAGGTCTGGCGCCATTGGTCTTCAACCAGGTTTTTGAGCTGGTGAAAAAGCTCAATCGCGAAGAAAATATGACCATTATCCTGGTGGAACAAAATGCCTCGATCGCTCTTAGAATGGCGGATTACGCTTACGTGCTTGAGAACGGCGAGGTTGTCATCGAAGGCCCCGGAAAAGCGCTGGTGGAGGACCCACGTGTCAAAGCCGCCTACCTGGGCGCGGCCAATAAAAAGGTATAGGGTTAACGTTATCGTGAAATCCTGGAAGCAAATCTGCACCCTCAGCCTGGTTCATTTCATGGCCTACCCAGAAATGCAATCCGGCGAAGGGGATTTTGTTTCCACAATCCACCAATTGGCCGACCTGGATTTTTTCGGCGCGCTGGAGATGGGCAGCATCAATAGTCCTAAGCAGAGGGCAGCCGTACGTCAGGCCGCCTCTGAGTGCAACCTAAAGCTCGCGGTGGGGGCTCAACCCCTGATCCTAGGGCAAAACCTGAACCTGAACGCGCTTGACCCACAAACTCGCCTGGATGCCATCAAGAAGATCCAGACCGCCATCGACCAGGCTGCTGAAATCGGTGCCGAATCTTTTGTGATTCTCTCCGGTAAGGACCCGGGCGATGAGCAGCGTGCGGAAGCATACGAATTTTTGGAAGAGTCCATTTACAATCTGGCAGAGCATGCTCGCCAGTATGCCATGCGGATTGTGCTGGAGATCTTTGACCGCTCAGTAGATAAGAAAGCGCTGGTAGGTCCCTCCGTGGAGGCAGCCCCGCTGGCAAGAAAAATCAGGCTGAGCCAGCCCGAGTTTGGCTTGCTTTATGACATGGGGCACATGCCCCTGCTGGGTGAAACCCCGCTTGAGGCTTTATCAACCCTGCAAGGTCTTCTGGCCGAGGTACACCTCGGTAATTGTGTTCTCACGCCCGGTGCAAATGCTTATGGGGATAAACACCCCCGCTTTGGATATGATGGCGGTGTAAACAGTACGCCAGAATTGGTTGCTTTTCTCAAGGCCTTGCTGGACACAGCTTATCTCAGTGAAAATGCTATTTCTACACAACTCCCCTGGGTGGGCTTCGAGATCCGCCCGCACGGTGCTGAAACCACCGGATTTATATTGGAAAACATCATGGAAACATGGAAAAACGCCTGGGCACAGTTATAGCCCTGTAAAAAATAAAATAATTCGAGGATTGCCATGCTTAATTCCCACGACCCGCAAGAAGAATTACGCGCTTTAGCACAAAACTTTTCCCATTGGGAAAAAACGAAAGACCTGGTAGACCAGTTGATTGACATCATCGTCAATTATCGCCAAAGCGGTCACCCGGGAGGTTCGCGCTCAAAAGTACATGCCTTTTTGAGCACCTTGCTGAGCGGGGTCATGCGTTGGGATATCCGCCATCCTGAAAAGCGCTTTGGCGACCGTTTTGTGTTAGTCGGTGGGCACACCGTACCACTGGTGTACTGCACCCTGGCTGTCCTGAACGAGGCTATGCGCCTTAAGTACCAGCAAACGGGCGATTCACGTTACGCCAACCCCAACCCAAGGGAACAGATCCTCTACTGGGAAGATCTGGTGAACTTCCGCGAACGCGGCGGGCTTTCCGGCCACGCCGAGATGGAGGGCAAAACCCTCTTCCTCAAGTTCAACACGGGCCCATCCGGGCATGGCGCGCCAGCTGCGGCTGGTGAAGCGCTGGCCCTAATACGCTCTGGTGCCGGCGAAGTTAAGGTCTTTGCCTTCGACGGTGAAGGCGGATTTACCCCAGGTGGTGCCCAGGAAACGCTTAACTCAGCCTATGGGCTTGAGCTGGACAACCTCTACTTTGTTTTGGATTGGAATGACTTCGGCATTGACAGCCACGCGGTTAGCTCTGCTGTGTATGGAACCCCCAGCATTTGGTTTGAAAGCCACGGCTGGCAGGCCTTTGGCAGTGAAGATGGCAGCGACTGGCAGTCAGTGGCTTCCACTCTTTTGGAAGCCAGCAGCGCTGCCAACCCAGACCGCAAGCCCAGAGGCCTCTGGTTCAAAACCCGCAAAGGGCGCGGCTACCTCAAGTACGACTATGCCTCTCATGGCGCGCCTCATGCCTTGAACAGCCAACTTTTCTGGCAAACAAAGCAGGAATTCGTTGACAAGTACGGCGCGAAATTTGAAAACTTTGGCGGAGTGGCCCCTACGGGTGCTACTGCCGTTAAAGAGGAATTCCACGCCAACCTGAAAGCGGTTATGGATGTTTTGCATCAAGATCAGGCGCTTGTAGATTACCTGGCGGACCGATTGGTGGAACTGGGCGAGAGCGTCCCCGAGCAGATTTCCACCGTGGCCATCGGCACAAAGGGAAACCCCTTCAAAGATGAGCGCCTCTATGATTATCGCAATTATCCGACTGAGCTCTATGTGAAACCTGGTGATAGTGCGGCCAACCGCGGCGCGTTGGCAAAATGGGGTGCCTGGGCGAATGCCTTTGGCGCTAAGGAATACAACCGCCCGCTCTTTTTGGTGGCCTCCGCGGACCTGGCTGAATCGACGAACCTCAGCGGCTTTGGAGCAAAATGGGGCGACTTCCCCGGTTACGGCTGGTACAAGCGTTTCGGCAGCGATGAGGGCGTCATTTTACCGCAGGAAATCACTGAGTTTGCCAACGCCGGCATCATGAGCGGCCTGGCAACAGTGAACTTCTCCGAGGTTCCAACGCAAGAGTTTGACGGGTTCTGGGGTGCCTGCTCCACTTATGGTTCCTTCTCTTACCTCAAGTACGGTATGTTCCGCCTGCTCAGCCAACTAAGCCAGGATTGCCAGCTGAAAATTGGCAAAGTGATCTGGATTGCCGGTCACTCCGGCCCGGAAACTGCCGATGACAGCCGCACGCACTTTGGGGTTTTCTCTCCTGGCGTAACCCAGCTCTTCCCGAAGGGTAAGGTGATCAATTTGTACCCCTGGGAGCATAATGAGGTGCCGGTTCTCTTGGGAGCCGCACTCGCCCAGGATGCGCCCATTATTGCCCTCCACCTCACCCGACCTGCCATCGCCATCCCGGACCGTGAAAAACTGGGTATGCCTTCGCACTTCGAGGCCGCGAAAGGCGCCTACATCGCCCGCGATTACAAACCCGGCTTGCCCCGCGGCGGCGCGGTGATCGTTCAGGGTACCAGCGCCATGGCATCGGTGGTCAATATTTTGCCGCAATTGGACGCGTTAAACCTCAATGTTAAGGTCATTTGTGACACCAGTCCGCAGCTTTTTGCCCAGCAGAGTGAGGAGTACCAGCGCCAGGTCATCAGCCTGGCGGACCAGATGGATTCAACCGTCATCACCACCCAGGCTCGCTGGCTGATGCACGACTGGCTTTTTACCAAGGTTGCGGAAGATTACGCCCTTTCTTCGGATTGGGACGACCGCTGGCGCACCGGCGGCAGGCTTGAGGATGTCATCGACGAAGCGCACCTTTCTCCGCAATGGGTGCTGGAAGGCATCAAGCGTTTCGCGGCCGACCGCGACCTGCGCCTGGCCCATCTGCAGCAAGCTCTTGATCAAACCAAAGCGATCGATTGATTAACCTTGATTGGATAAAGCGGGCTTACCTGCCTGTCTATCTCTACGAATTTCAATACTGGGGCTAATAAAAAGCCCCAGTTTTTTTAATCGCGTTGGGATTGATCGAGATAATCAGCCAAGACCTCTTGGCACAATCAATCCGCACAATTTCATCCCAATTTTTGGGCGAATATTCGTGGGATGGTAAGATGAAGATAATAAAAACATGGAGAAGACGATGCAGACAGTAACTTTGAATAACGGGGTACAAATGCCCTTGCTCGGTTTTGGCGTATTTCAGATTTCAGACCTTGAAGAGTGCGAACGCAGCGTGCTTGAGGCCATCAAAGCCGGCTACCGCCTGATTGACACCGCGGCTGGTTATGGCAACGAGGAAGCCGTCGGCCGTGCCATTCAGCGTGTCACGCGAGGAACTGTTCATTACCACCAAGCTCTGGGTTTCGGATGCTGGTTACGAGAACGCGAGAGCAGCTTTCGAGCGCTCTATGAAAAGGTTGCAGCTTGATGTATTGGATTTGTACCTGATCCACCAGCCTTTTGGTGATGTGTATGGCTCTTGGCGCGCAATGGAAGAGCTTTATCAGGAAGGCCGGGTGCGTGCCATCGGAGTTAGCAACTTCCACCCCGATCGCATCATGGATTTCATCCTGCACCACAAGGTTGTGCCCGCCGTCAACCAAATTGAAACCAATCCATTTTTACAGCAGATTGAAACCCAGGCATTCCTGCAGGAAAACGGAGTGCAGATCGAATCCTGGGGGCCCTTTGCTGAGGGCAGAAACAACATTTTCCAA
>CAYVRH010000024.1:9128-11222 GCA_964452955.1 uncultured Anaerolineaceae bacterium
TGAGTTGCTGAACACGCTGGCTGGCAAATACCAACGGAGTGTGGCACAAATCATTCTGCGTTGGCTCACCCAGCGTGGCGTAGTGGCCATCCCAAAATCCACCCACAAGGAACGCATTGTTGAGAATATTAATATCTTTGACTTTGAACTCAGCACCGAGGATATGGCAGCCATTGCCAGCCTGGATAGAAAAACCAGCAGCTTCTTCGACCATCGCGACCCAGCAATTGTGAAGCGGTTCAGTGAGGCCAAGCGCAACACCTAAGGCGATGGAGATTTTACCCAATTCTCAGAAACGTATCAGGCGCCAGAGGGAAAAACGGCATTAAGTAGTTGGTGCTGAAACGATATCAGGAGTATTGAACCTGATTTCAATAAGATATCAGGCGAGTTGAAATTGATTTTTTGGCCTGATTAATAAATGGACTCTCGGATGATCTCATCCAGAACCAGGGCGATGCTGCCCAGCAGCGCGTCATCCAACCCGTTTTGGGAACGCATCAGCACCAAGTCTTTACGCAGTTCTGGCAGGCTGGTCTTCTGCAGTGTTTTTTCCATACTCGGGCGCAGCAAATCAAAAGCTTGTCCAACAGACCATCCGATGATGATCGCCTTCGGATTGAATAAATTAATGGCGTGTCCGGTGCCAACCCCCAAGGCTTCGCCGACCTCATCAAAAACTTTTCGTGCAATGGGGTCCCCCGCCTGGCCGCGCTGAATGATTTGTTCAAGTGCCAGATTATCCTGCTTGGAGAGCTCATTGTAGCGTTTGACAATCACCCTTCGGCCAACCTTTGTTTCCAGGCATCCAACTCGCCCGCAACTGCATAGATCGCCATTGGGATCGACCGTGATGTGACCAATTTCACCAGCGTAACCTGCCGAGCCTCGGAACAAACGGCCTTTGGAAATAATGCCGCTGCCAACACCGATATCAATGCTCAAATAGATAAAATCTTCATATTTTTTGCCTGCCCCAAAGTAATATTCGCTCAAAGCTGAGGCGTTGGCATCATTTTCTACGTAAACGGGTACCTTGAAAAGGGTTTTCCACTTGGATTCCAGCGGCACGTCACGCCATTTCAGGTTTGGGGCAAAATGGATGAGGCGGTTGTTGTAGTCCACCATTCCCCAAACTGCCACTCCAATACCAAGTAAAGGCAGATGTTGCGCATTGGCGATCTCGATGGCCTCATGAATCAGCTTTTCAGCCTCTTCGATATAGTCCACCCAACTCGCGCCTTCATCGATAATTTTCCTAGTTCTCCATATGGGGGTCGAAAGAAAATCGGTTAAAAGAATGGAAATGAATTGCACGCCGATTTCCAGGCCGATGGCTGCGCCGCTTTTTGGGTTCAACGAAAGCAATACGCCTGGCCGGCCGCGATCATTTTTCGAGGCTGATATCTCGTGAACAAGGTTCTCGTCAGAGAGCTCTTCCACAATCCGTGAGATGGTGCTGCGGGTAAGGCCGGTTTGCTTGGCGAGCGTTGCCCGCGAAATTGCCCCCTGCAGGCGGAGCCGGTTCAATATTTGCGCCCGATTATGCTTCCGCGCCAGAGTCTGGTCCGCGCCAAGCAATAACGAAGTTTTCGGGTGAGTATTCATTAACGCACTAGCCTGCCTGCATCATTTTGTATACTAATGTTTATATATATCAACATTCTTGGGTTTTTTCTCGTCCAGGACTGTTTTTTAGCGTGCATATAGTATATCTCAAATTCTTTTTGATTGCCAGAACGAGTTTTTCTTGCCGGTAATATCCCCTGAAACCGTTAACATATGGCCTATTTATACGTTTTCCGTTAATCTTTGCATAAAATTATTGACAAGAAGCGTACTTGTCCTTATAATGTTTGTTGCAAATGTATACAATATTGGTTGCACCTCACTTGCACAAAAATTTCCTCCGCAATAAGAACTTTGCGGAATGCAATTCATTCCCTACCCTCTTTATCAACCTACAACTGGACAGATAAACCAGATACAACCCTTGTAAAGGAACCCAGGCTATGAGTGAAATGTACAGCGGTCTTGAGAAAGTTCAGTACGAAGGGCCAAAAACCCGAAACAAGTTAGCCTTCCAATATTACA
>CAYVRH010000025.1:0-11141 GCA_964452955.1 uncultured Anaerolineaceae bacterium
TCAGCTCGGTGACTGGAGTGGATACCATCTGCTGGCTCAACACCTCCGCACTGGTTCAATGGCATAAGGTCAGCGCGGTGACTGGAGTGGATACCATCTGCTGGCTCATCATCTCTGGTTTTGCTAGAAGACTTGATTTTCCATTTAACCTATTATAGAATTTATGTGCTATTATAGTGACTTTTCTGAACTTTACAAGCCAATTACACTGAATTAATTGCTCTTTAACAACTAAATATTTTGAAATAATTCGTGCAACTGCTGCAAATCTGCAAATCTGCAAATCAAAGTATCTTTTTATCTTATTCATTTTAGTAATTCACTACCCTGTATGATTCCGTGTGAATCTTTGATTAGCTCGAAAATGATAAGACCGTTCCGATGCATCAATCCGGGACTTTGAATCAAGCTTGATTACCTGGCTTTGCCTGTATTTTGAGAAACGGTGGCCGTACAAGGCCGGTTTACCCGTCTATCTTCCGAAGTATAATCAACTTAATTTGGTAATTACGAGGCATACATGACTGAAAACAAAAAACTTTGGTGGAAGAACGGCACCATATATCAAATCTATCCCCGCTCCTTCCAGGACACTAATGGCGATGGCATTGGGGATTTACCCGGCATCATCGACCGTCTGGATTACATCAAGGAACTGGGCGTTGATGCCATTTGGCTCTCCCCCATTTATCCATCCCCGGATGCTGATTTTGGTTACGATGTGGCCGATTACAACGCTATTGATCCCAAATTCGGCACCATGGCCGACTTTGAACGCTTCGTTGAGGAAGCGCACAAACGGGATCTGAAAGTGGTTATGGATTTGGTTCTGAACCACACTTCCAATCAACACAAGTGGTTCCAGGAATCCAGAAAAGGCGCCATCTCTCCTTATCACGACTGGTACATCTGGCGCTACCCACGGCCTAAGTACGGCTTTCCCAATAACTGGCAATCAATTTTTGGTGGACCTGCCTGGACTTACGATGATACCTGTGGGCAGTTCTTTTACCATATGTTTGCCCCCGAACAACCTGACCTGAACTGGCGAAACCCGGAAGTTCGCAAAGCCATGCTGGATGTGTTTCGCTTCTGGCTGGATAAAGAGGTTGATGGCTTCCGGCTGGATGTATTTAACGAATACTTCAAGGACGCGGAACTGCGCGACAACCCCTACAAACCAGGGGTTTACTTACGCGAATTTGACCGCCAGGAACACAAATACGACGCTGCCCAACCAGAAATGATGCCGCTACTCAGGGAAATCCGTGCTCTGGTTGACACGTATAAGGAACGCTATCTGGTGGGAGAAAGTTATCTTGTTGGCCCAGCTCAGGCGCGTACTTATATTGGACCAGACAAATTGCACGCAGCCTTTGACTTCGGCTATACACATGCACCCTGGAGCCCCAGCGCTTTCGGCAATGCCATCCAATTCTGGGATGCCCTGCATGGCGAAGATGCCTGGCCAAATTATGTCATGAACAACCATGATACGCGTCGTAGCGCTTCACGTTATGCCCTTGGGGATGACGACACACGCTTGAAGCTCCTGGCCGCCATGCATCTTACTCTTCGTGGCACACCATTCCTTTATTACGGTGAAGAAATTGGTATGCGAGAACTGAAACTGAAACGTTCTGAAGTTCAGGATCCGGTCGGCAAATACTATTGGCCATTCAACAAAGGCCGCGATGGCTGCCGTACTCCCATGCAGTGGGACTCCTCACTTAATACTGGTTTCTCAAGCGGAAATCCCTGGTTGCGAATTAATTCCGACTACCCAACCCGAAATGTGGCCGCTCAGGAAGCCGACCCGAACTCCCTGCTTCAATGCTACAAGGATTTGTTACGTCTCCGTAGTGAAAACCCAGCACTAAATACCGGAGATATTAACCTAAAATCACTGAATAACCAGTTCATGCTGGTCTATAGCCGCACATCTGAGCAGCAAAAAGCACTGATTGTGCTCAATTTTTCCATTCTTCCCCAGACTTACAAACCCCAGGGCGAATGGAAATTGTTGTACAGCGGGAACGATCAAAAACAGACGCAATTGCTGGATGGGGTGTTGCATCTGCCTCCATACGGTTTTGCCATAATGACGGATTGAGCGCAAATGGCCCCAGAGAATCCTTCCGAAATCGACCTCTTTGCCGATAAGAAGGCACCTTTCATTCTGGGGAAAACTTTGGAAGCTGCCTCTACCCTGCCGTTAGGGCGGTTTCTTCCACCTTATTTTGAAGGCCAGGTTTCTGAATGGGTCAAGCACTACGCGCCTTCAGAATCCTGGGTTTTGGATCCATTTGGTCAGGATCCTTACACGGACCTTGAATTGGCCAAGGCAGGTTACCGAGTTTTGGTGTCTGCTAATAATCCCGTAGCTTCTTTCCTCCTGGAGGTACTCTGCTTGGGCGCAACCAAGGAAGAATGGAGCGATGCCCTCCTGACAATTGCTAACTTGCCTATGCAAGGCAAGGAGAATTTCGAAGCTTGGTTAACCGATCTCTATAGTATTCCATGCCCGACCCAGGTAAACGAGCAGGATGGCCACATTTTTCCGTGCGGAGGAACAGCGCAGGTGCAGCGCTTCATCTGGAACGGCGATGACCCAAGCCCCAACTCAGCGGAAGTATCCTGCCCGGATTGTGGCACAATCTCGCAGATCGACCTCAATGCTGAAAATATTAAGAGTTTCAATCGCCTGCCATCTTTCGCGCTTTACCGCGCCCGCGCGCTCGAACTGCTCTCCGGACCTCAGGATGAGCTGAGACCGGTGATTGAGGATGTTATTCACTATTACACCCCCCGCGCGCTGGTGCTCTTGCAGTTACTTCTCAATAAGCTTGAGAGTGCTGCTCTGCCCGACCGTGTGCGCGTCTTGACCCAGGCCTTATTTCTCTCTGCTGCTGACCGGGTGAACGTACTCTGGGCTTTTCCTCTGGGGAAGAACCGACCCAAACAATTGACCACCCCTCCCACATACGAAGAAGCCAATCTTTGGATGGCACTTCAGGAAGCCTGCCATCAGTGGCAAGCCTTCACGACTCCCGTCGAATTAAGAAAATGGCCGGATATGCCCTCAAGAGCTGGCGGAATCTGCTTATTCTCCGGCCGTCTGCGCGAGCTGCAACCTTTGCCTAAGGAAGGCATGATTTCTGTAGTTTACTCATCGCTGCCACGCAGGAATCAAGCCTGGTGGAATCTTTCAGGCCTTTGGACGGGTTGGCTCTGGGGTAAAGATGCCGTGGAACCGCTTAGGCATAGTTTAATTCGCCAACGCTACGATTGGAACTGGCACGCCACTGCCTTACAGAAGGTCCTTGGCCAATTGCACGGATTCGTCCAAGCCCAAAGCCCCATTCTGCTTCAGATAAATGAACTTGATTCCAAATTTTTGTTGGCCTCACTCGTGGCGACGAGCTCGTCCAATCTGAAAATTCGTGGCTTCGCGGCCAATGGATCTGGTGACCAATTACAGATTAGTTTTCGAAAAGCTGTAAAAGACCAAGTTCCATCAAGCACGACCTACTGGCCGGACCTGGTTCGTAGCGTGGCCACACACTTCCTGGCTGCACGTTCAGAGCCCGCGCCTTATTTGCCGTTGCTCACAGCAATCACCCTCTACTTGCATGACCAGGGCCGGCTTGAGTCCCCCCAACCTTCGGATCCACCCAACCCACTGGGGGATATCGAGCGCAGTATTCAGGAAGTACTGGCAGATACCACCCGCTTTGAGCGTTTCAATAGCGGGACTGGGTTTGATACCGGCAGCTTCTGGTTGCGTCGAAACCCATCTTCTTTGAATCCCCTGGCTGACCGGACTGAGGGGGCTGTATTGCAGGAGCTCTATCAGAACCCAAGCTTCACCCTGCCAAATTTGCTAAACTCTGTTTATCGCAAAACGAAGGGCCTGAACAATCCTGAATACGACTTGACCGCGGCTGTCCTGCAATCTTATGCCGAACCTGAAGATGAAACCAGGCAGCGCTGGCACCTCAAACCAGATGAAAGCCTTCCAGAGCGGGCCGAAGACTTACGCCAGATAGAAGCCATCATTGCTGAACTGGCAACCCAACTGGGATACGCGCGTGAGATCAAGCCGGATTGCATTCTCTGGTTTGACGAAAGTGGAAAAAATATCTACAGCTTCTTCCCCATCAGCAACGGCATCATCACTCCCATTTTGCTTGCCCATACCAACGATACCTCTACAAAACTGATTGTGATTCCCAGCAACCGGGCCAATTTGATCGGCTATAAATTGAAGCATGACCCCAACTTGCAGCGTCTGTTGACCCCCGATTGGCAGATTATCAAGTATCGCCAGCTGCGATTGATAAAAGAAAACTCCCTGTTGACCAGGGAGCTGTTTGCTTCACAATTATTGACCGATCTTCCAGAAATCCACACTGTCCAATTGCATTTGCTGTGAACTATTACCGGCGGTTACCCTCCAGGTGTCGTTTCAGCTGACGCAGGAGTTGGTTCCGGCAGGGTAGGCACAGGCGTATCAGTGGGCGTTGGTGGAGGTGGAAGTTCCGTTGGAATTTCAGTTGGTTCCGGGGTTGGGGTAGCTGTGGGGGTTGCAGTTGGCGTAGGGGTGGGCAACTGCAACTGCATGCGATAATCCTTTTCAATCTTTGCCCCGTTCTCGCTAAATAATGTCACTCTGAATGTAATAACCGTCGCAGTAATGGATCTCAATTCTGGCATAACGGCTATCTCGGCTGGGGTCTTAATAGGCGCATTCCCACTCGCCAATGGTTGCCAAACCTCAGGCTTTTCACCTTCACCCCAATCCAAGCTGAAATGGCTGAAATTGGCGGTGGCATCAATAACGCCAGTGATCTTGAAGGGATCTTCGCTGATAATCCCACCATCACTCACACTGATCAAGTCGATGATCGGCCGGGGATCATCCAAACGGCATTCTCTTTCGGGTACAACGGTGATGGGCTGGGTAAATCCCTGGTTTTCTGCCCAGGCTTTGCCTTTATCGGTTCCCAGCCAGTCTATGGCGGATTTATCCTTGATATTGATTGCGGTTATCGCCTGAGGGAAGTCCTTACAAGCTTCTGAGAGCTTAAGCCCAGTCCAACCATCCACTTTAATCTCCGCCCAGAGATCCTGGTCTTTGGGTGGTGGCAGTTGATCGGAGGCAAAAAGCTCCACCCGTTGGCTTGAGCATTTATCCGATGGTTCAGAACCCGAGAGAGTACAAATGACTTTCTCGACCACATCCGCCGGCCGGACAAATTCGCTCGGCACCCCGCCCTTATATCGCCCAATTCCGTCCACCATTAAGCGCGCCCAGATGGGGGCCGCTCCGCTAACACCGGTGGTATTCACCATTGAACTGTAATCAGCGTTGCCAATCCAGACACCAAGCACTAGGTCAGGAGTGTACCCGATCGTCCAGTTATCCTTGAAATCGTTGGTGGTGCCGGTTTTGACTGCCGCTCTGAATGGCAGATTCAACACCGAGTTATTCCCAAACATCCAGGCGCGTGTCTGGCTGTCAGACAAAATATCTGAGATCAGATAGGCATGGGCCTCGCGTACCACTTGGTCCCCAACCGGGGGTTGATACTCATAAATGACCTGTCCGGTAAAATCGACAACTTTGGTGATAGCTACAGGTGCCACTCGTTTGCCCTCATTGGCCAAAACAGAATAGGCTCCAGTCATCTCCAGAAGGCTGACCTCGCCACCTCCGAGTGTAAGCGCCAGGCCATAATCAGGCCGCTGTAGGCTGGTAATGCCGAACCGATTCGCTAATTTAATGAAACCGTCATCTCCTTCAACAGAAGCATCATCGTAGATTCCCAGGTACTGCAAGGCTTTGACGGCCGGGATGTTGAACGAGTTAGCCAATGCCGTGCGCACAGAGACAGGACCGTGGAACTCACCATCATAGTTCACAGGCACGTAAGGGTCAGCCGTATCGTAGGACTTTCCGGAGGGAGGGAACGAGCTGGGAACGTCCCAGATTACGGTTGCTGGATTCCAATCTTTCTCGAATGTGCCAAGATATGTGAGCGGTTTGATGGCAGAACCGGGTTGCCGAGTTTCTGTAAGCGCCATATTTACCTGCCCACTGATTTCAGCATTGTCAAAATCAGCCGACCCAACCATGACCAGAATCTCGCCAGTATTTGGGTCCATGCCAATTACCGCCCCATTAGTGGCATTATTGGCTTGCATCTGCGCAAGTTGATCTCTTACAGCCTGCTCAGCCTGTAATTGGAAGTTAGGATCCAGGGTTGTGTAAACTGTGAAGCCAGACCGATAGATCATTTGCGGATCAAAACGCGCTTCCAGGAGTGATTGTATATAAACCACCCAGTGCGGAAAGCGCATGGCAAAGTCTTGCGGGATAAACTCATAGGCTTTCAGTTGGTTCTCGGCATCCGTCACCATCATGGGCGTTACGCATACTTTTTCGAGGTTTTCACCCACTTTGATGCAATTGCGTTCCTGGCTCAGGTTGTAGGTGAGCACCATAACCACATTGTTGCGCTGCAATGTAACCTCGCGATTTTTGAATATGTCATAGGTCGCGGGCGTTTGAGGTAATCCGGCCAGAAAAGTAGACTGGCCAAAATCTAATTTTTCTGCTGTGGTATCAAAATAGGTCTCTGCCGCGGCTTCGATACCATAAGAAAGCTGGCCATAGAAAATCTCGTTCAGGTAGAGTTCTAGCACTTCTTCTTTGGTGAAACGGCGTGTAATTTCCGCTGCGAGGATAATCTCTGAGGCCTTACGTTCGTAGGATTGCGCAAAACGTTGTTCAGGTAGCAGAATCATGCGTGCCAGCTGTTGGGTGATGGTGGAAGCACCTGAAACGATGCCCCCAGCTCGATAGTTGGACCACAAAGCTCGCGCCAGGGCCAATAAATCAAAACCTGGATGGTTGTAGAAATCTTTATCCTCCGTAGCAATCGTTGCCGCGATAAGGTATGGGGAGATCTTGTTCAGGGGAATGTAAGAGCGTTTTCCGGCAGTGGGATCCATGATCTCGTAGAGCAATCCACCATTGCGGTCAAGGATTTTCGTGGTCTCAAATTTGGAAGCCTTGTTCTTTAGTTCTTCAACATCCGGTAAATTTCCAGCAATTTGGGTGTATTTATAGAAAGCAAACGCGCCACCCGCAATCAGCATCAGCACAAATACCGTCAACAAAATCATCAAAGTGCGGATAAAAAAACCTTTTCGATTAGCGCGGGTTTTTCCTTTTTTCCCATTACCATTTCCTGTATCGACCTTTTTAGCAGAAAGCTTGGATGAGCTATCGGTGCCACTCGGTATCGGCGATAAAGGCTGAGCATGGATTTGCGAAACGCCTGGTTCCGGAGGAAGATAGGTTGGAATTGGTTGGGTGCCTTTTGGGCTCTCAGCCTCCTGGTAATTGAAAGCTGCCGGGCTTAGTGTGGTGGCTTGGGGGTCGAACTCAGCCACTTGCTGAGGCAAGGGTTCGGGTTCTGGCTCTGCAATCGGTTCAGGATTGGGCGGCAATGTAACCTCTTCGTCCGAGGTAGATATGGTCATTCCTTCCAAGGGCAAAATGCTTTCAGCTTGAACTGGGTTCTGATTTTCCAAGCCTTCAGGCGTAGTGGTTTCCTCCGCATCTTGTTCCTTTTCCAATCCAGTTTGCTTGTTTTCACGAGATGATTTTCCAAAATCCTCCAATTCACCGAACCAGGCTTGGCCAACCGGCGAGTTTGAAGTTGCTTCATCCTCGCGTTTTGCTGCCTTTTCGGCATCGGATGCTAAATTGTTATCTCTTAGTTCTGAAACCATAATTACTCCACTTATTCCTACGTAGAATTTAAGTTTAGCACAAGCCCTTATTCTGTTTTTTCGCGTTACGCATGGGAATGATAGAATCCGCATTGTGAGGAACGGTCCATTTTTGCTTTCAGATCCCATCGGTTTGACATTTGCTGCCCGGTCTGCCAGGTTGCCGGCTGATCCAGATTTAGTCTGGCAACTCGAACTCAATGAAAACAAGCCAATTGAGCTACGTTCCAGTTTAAACCTGCAAGCGCAATCTTTTTCTCTTTTTCCTAGCTTCCAGTTCGGTGAAAGGCAGGTTGTGGATCTGAAGGATTTCTTTACCCCTCCCAGGATGGATACCGTCTTACAAGATTATCTTGAACTGGTCGGAAATCCCACTGATACCATCAAGACCTGCATGGAGTTCTACGCTGAAACACCGCAAACTTTGCTTGGCCGTGTCACTCTTCAAAATGAGAGTAAAACCAGGCAGGAAGCCGCCTACACTTTGAATGCTCAGCTAGCAGCAATGGGCGATTTTGCTCCGCTTTCCAGCACCAGGGTTGGCAACCATACCATCTTGAAAGCTCAAACCGGCAATCTGACCATCAGTATCGCCTTTGATGTCGCCACTAAAGCCATCATTTCACCCCTGCAAGCACTACGTTGGAAACGCTTCATCGAAGCTGGTGAAAGCGTTAGTTTCTTCTGGCGCCTGCAAACTCATACCCAGCCAGCCTTGCTCGCCCGTACTGTAGATAAACCATTCCCTGTTAATTGGGATGCTATGATCAGCCGCAAGCGGGTGGAAGATCAGAACCGCAGCTTGCAGATCATTTGCGAGGATCCGGATTGGCAGCTTGTGTTTGACTCGGTGCAACGTCAGGCTAGCCAACTGTTGGTGGATGATGGGCAGGCGCAGCATTATTACCGCATGCGTAACCCTGGTAACAGCCTGCTGGCAGATAATTCAGCTTCAGCCCTTGGGCTGGGTGTTGGGAAAGCCGATGCGTTGAGTATTTACCAACTTTGTCTCTGCCTTTTGCCCGCTGAACCGCTAACTTGTGAACGCCTTCTGGACCACTATTTGGAGCGTCTTGGTGACCCAACCCAGGGCATCCGTGAATTGCCCACACCCATCCTGGCCAACCTTACCTGGCGCGTTTTCAAACACACCTTAAACCAGGATTTCCTAAAACGCCATTTCCAAACACTCAAAGACTTGTGTTTCGCCTGGTTCGAAAAATCCCACGACCGTGATTTTGACGGCCTACCAGAATGGTCCAGTAGCCTCCAAACTGGCATCTGGAATCTGCCTGGTTTTGACCTCTTGGATAAATCCGGATTTCCTGCCCTTGCCAGCAGCGCCGAGAGTAGCGGTTTAGCCGTAATGCTCGAATCTGAGCTTGAATCCATCGGCCTGATGGCACATCTTCTGGAGGATAATCCCGTTGCTGCGGTAGCGCATTCGCTTAGAAATCGCCTCTCGATAGCATTTGAATCCTGGATGAGCGAAGACACCTCCCACGGTTTCCGTAATGCCATCACCCACAAAAGCCATACTGGCAGCTTGCTTTATGAAGGTCAAGTTTCAGGGGTACAGACCTTGAATCTACTTTTGCCCCAACCCAGCCAATTGTGCATGCAATTGATCAGTGATGTCCCGCTGCAAAAACCATTCAGTGTTCAAATAACGGGCACAGATGAAGCTGGTGAAAACCTAACAGAAATAATCCCTCGCGAAGAAATCCATTGGCTTCCAGGCCTTTTCTTTATACAAACAGGGTCCATTTTTTCTGCGGTCCAGTCTGTTGCAGTTTTACCGGAAACCACGGCTTACAGCCTGAGGACATACAGCCCAGACTATGCCAGTACGCAGATCATACAATTGCTCACACTCATGCCCTCTGAAGATGCGCTTGATGTAAATGCAGCCCTCGAAACTCACCTGGGCTTCCTGCCTACCGGATTACATTACGGCATCCCTGAAAATTTGAGCGAAGAGCTACCCACTCCAGGCGAGTCTATCAACCTGGCATGGAATTCTCTACTTATGGAACATTTGGTGAATAACAATCATAAAGTTTTGGCTGGGCAGATCTTTGCACGCCTGGTTTCACCACTCAAGAACAGTCTTCAAAACTTGCATTGCAGCTATGAACGCTACCAAGCCCAAACGGGCAAGGGAAGTGGCAACCTTAACCACGTCTCAGGTTTGTTACCTCTGGAGTTACTCCTCGACATTGCCGGCGTCAGGCTTTTTTCTGCGGACAAAGTTGCCGTTTTGGGGGAAAACGGTCTGCCTTGGCCGATCACAATTCGCTTTCAGGGCTTGGAATTGAGCCGTAATGGGAAGAACACGCAAATAACATTTGCCGATGGTAGTGAGTTTCACCACTACGGGAGTAGCCCAAAAACTTTTACAAAACCAGACTGACTTTACTCGCCAGCAGGTTTTTTTGGTTGACCATATGTTTTGAAGCGCTCAAGGATATTGGCCATTTCTAAGTGATCAATGACCTTTCCTCCACCCGCACAGGCCGTCCGCCATTGAATTTCAGCTACGTACTCCATATTCTTAAGCAGAGAGTAAGCCTCTTCCAGGTCTTTACCACAGACAACAACGCCGTGATTGGCAAGTAAGACCGCATTCGCAGATCCCATTCCACTGACAACATTTTCAGATAATTCCTTGGTACCAAAAGTAGCATAATCCGCGCATTCCACCCGGGCGGCACCACTAGCCGCAATCACATAATGGACGGCTACCAGCGCTTGATGCATACATGAAAGCGTTGTGCAATACGTTGAATGAGTATGGATGACGCCGTTTGCCGTTGGTTTGGCCTTGTAAACAGCCTGATGCAGTGCCCACTCGCTGGAAGGCTTGCGATTTCCATCAACGAGGGACGCATCATCAATTTTCAGCACAACCACATCTTCAGGTTGGATCTCAAAATAATCCATGCCCGAGGGGCTGATGGCAAAGAGTCCCTCATTGCGGTTGGCCATGCTCAGGTTTCCGCTTGTGCCTTCTGTCAAACCATTCTGGCTGACTTTTCTTCCATAATCAACCACCAATTGCCGTTCACGCTCAAGAATCATGATTTTTCCTTTGAGAATTTTTTGCTGCTTTTTGTTCACTCTTAAAAAGGATGGTGAAGATCCAGATGACAACATAATAAAGCCCAACCGTTACCCCAATACAGCCCAAGACGATTAGTGAAGTTACCAACCACTCATTTGCAGTCATCTTTAGGATAATGATAACTTAATGCGCAAACAATATAAAAAATCTCCTCAATAAGAGGAGATTTTTGTGAGCGCGAAGGGGCTCGAACCCTTAACCAACGGCTTAAAAG
>CAYVRH010000026.1:0-11125 GCA_964452955.1 uncultured Anaerolineaceae bacterium
TTGTATCGGTACTGGAGGGATGCGAAAGGGTTTTATTCTCAGATGCCAGGGCAGCGGCTGTATATTGAAGCAGCATGAAACCAGAATTAAGCCCACCGCGGTCGGTCAGGAATGGCGGGTAGGGGTTGACGTCGCTGCGGTTGTCCACCAGCTTGGCAATGCGCCGTTCAGACATATTTCCAAGGTCAGTGAGGGCGATGCTCAGAAAATCGAGTGCCAGGGCAAGTGGTTCGCCGTGGAAATTACCGCCAGACACAACGGTTGGAACGCCGTGATCAAAAAAGAGCAGTGGATTATCAGTTACAGCATTAAGCTCTATATTAATAACGTTTTGCGCGTAGAGAATGGCTGAATGGACCGCACCATGCACCTGGGGGATACAACGTAATGTATATGCATCCTGGATGTTTCTTGGGTCATCGGGTCTTGTTAAGCCTGAGCCATCCAGTAATGCGCGCATTTCAGCCGCGATGTCAACCTGGCAAGCCTGCGGGCGGTGCTCGTGGATATGGGCATCAAAAGCGCGTAATGTGCCATTTTGAGCTTCAAGAGTCAGAGCAGCGGCAGCGTTGGCAGAGTGAATCAGGTTTAGCGCGTCAGCCACCGCAAAGCAGCCCAGCGCGGTCATCAGGGTGGTGCCATTGGTTAGCGCCAGCCCTTCTTTGGCACTCAGCTTAATAGGGCTAAGACCGGCTTCTTGCAGTGCTTCCTGCGAGTGCATTTGCTTGCCGTTATAAAAGACCTCCCCGCGACCAATCAGTGGCAGAGACATGTGCGCCAGCGGCGCTAAGTCTCCGCTGGCTCCCAGGGAACCTTTGGATGGGATGAGAGGAATAATGTTGTGGTTTAAGAGGTCCAGCATGGCCTGGATGGTAGAGAGGCGGATGCCGGAATGACCCTGAGTAAGGGTATTGGCTCGAATCAGGATCATAGCCCGGACTGATTTTTCATCCAACAAGGGGCCTGTACCCACCGCGTGGCTTAGCAGGATGTTTTCCTGTAGTTTCTCAACATCATCAATCGGGATTAGCCGGTCTTTGAAGGCTCCAAAACCTGTGGTGATGCCGTAAGCAATCTTGCCCTGAGCGACATATTCCTGAACCGCGTTGGCAGCCCTGTCAATGTTCTGAATCGCTTCAGCCGCAATATGTACCTGAATATTGGGGTTGCTGGCAACCCGAATGACGTCAGCGATGGTGAGTGAATGGCCGTCTATCGCGTAGGTGTTCACGCGTACTCCTGTAACTCAGGCTTCTTCAATTTCGACAGTGTTTAAGGTAACCGCTGGAGAGCCCAAGAGCATGGGATCACGTGGGGGGATCGACAACAGTACATCTAAACCTTCAACCACCTGTCCAAATACGGCATGTTTGCCATCCAACCAGGGCGTAGGGACGGTTGTCAGGAAGAATTGTGAACCATTGGTATTTGGCCCAGCATTAGCCATGGAGAGTTTGCCAGCTTTATCATGCCTGAGTTTGGAATCAAATTCGTCCCGGAATGAGTAGCCAGGTCCACCACGGCCGGTACCGGTTGGGTCGCCGCCCTGGGCCATAAAATCTTTAATCACACGATGGAACATGGTTCCGTCGTAATAGCCTTCGCGGGCTAGAAAAACAAAATTGTTGACCGTATTAGGCACCTGTTGGGCAAAAAGTTCAACAACAATAACACCTTTGCTGGTCGAAAATTTGGCTTTGTACTTTTTCTTGAGGTCGAGCTTGAATTCTGGGGCAGATTTCCATTGTTTTTGGGTCATGAAATCCTCTCTTTCGATCTGATTTTACTGCAAGTAACTGCTTGAAACAGCAGGTTGAACATCTTCTGATCTGAATGATCAGCCTTTGACAGCCCCGCCCAACATTCCACGGATAAAGAAGCGTTGAAAGAGTATGTACACCAGCACAGTCGGCACCGCCACAATTAATGCCCCGGCCGCCAGAAGTGGCACATTGGCCGTGTAGCGCCCCTGGAAGAATGCCAGACCCACCGGTAAGGTGCGCATGCTTTCATCCTGGATCATCACCAGAGCCAGCAAAAACTCATTCCAGGTCCACATGAAGATGAGGACTACCAGTGTGGTTAGTGAGGGTGTTGAAAGCGGCACCAGAATTTTCCAAAGTGTCTGCCAACGGTTGGATCCATCCATCGTGGCCGAGTCGATCAGCTCTTGTGGAATGGTTTCGAAATACGAAGTCAACCAAAGCGTTCCAAAGGAAACCGAAAGGCCGATCTGTGGCAAGATGAGTGCCCAGTAAGAATCGCGCAGTGCAAGCGTGCTCATCAAATTGTAAAGGGGGATGATGGCTGCCTCAAATGGCACCATATAGCCCAATAAAACCAATGGATAGATCCATTTTTTACCCGGCAATGGCAGTATAGCAAAAGCATAACCGGTGAGAATGGAAAGAAAGACACTGACCGTGACGGTGACCAGGGCAACGATCATACTGTTTTTGAAGAAAATACCAAAACGGCCTACTGTCCAAGCACTGTTGATATTTTCAAGAGAAAGCTGGGACGGTAAGGCAAACGGGCTGAGGTTGACTTCAGTCGGAGCACGGAAAGCGTTTAGGAGTAGGCCTGTGATGGGAAAGAAGACCAGTAATGAGAAACTCACCAGTAGTAAGTAGCGCAAGAAGGAAGTGCCCGCGCTTTGTTTCATGCTTTGCTCCAGGCATCCCCAGCCTGATATTTGCGTACCAATAAGGAGATACCCAGAATTATCAGGGTAAGTATGGTGGCAATTGCGGCTGCGTAGCCGGTTTGATTCTGCAAGAAGGCTGAGCGATACACCAGAAATCCGGTAACCAGGGTGGATTCACCAGGCCCGCCGCGCGTGGTGACGAAGACCAGGTCAAAAACCCTCAGCGCGGCAATGATGGTCGTGATAAGAGCAACTCCGATCTCAGACCGCAGCCCTGGAATGGTGATGTAGAGCAGTTGTTTCCAGGAGCTGGCCCCATCGAGGGCAGCCGCTTCGTAATATTCCTCGGGGATTCGCTGCATGCCGGCCAGGAAAAGCACCATACAAAAACCATATTGCACCCAGCTTCCAACTGAACCTACAGCAGGTAATGCCAGCGCAAAATCACCCAGCCACGGACGGGCAAGTGAACCCAAGCCGAGAGTCCGCAATAATACATTTAACGGCCCAAAACTGGGATTGAAGATCCAACGCCAGGCCACACCGATAACTACCATGCTGAGAACTTGCGGAAGGAAAAGAATCGTGCGGAAAAAGGTAAAGCCTTTCAACGCGTAACGCCCAAGCAGGGAGGCCAAAAGCAGGCCTAAAAAAATGGGAATAATTGCAAAAAAAATGATGAAAATCAGGTTGTGAGAGAGTGAAAGCCAGAATTTTTCATCTGAGAAGACCTGTAGGTAATTGGCAAACCCGATAAAATTTTTCTCAGGCGCCAGACCTTCCCAATTCAGAAAGCTCATGCGAATTGTTTGAATAACAGGCCAGAAGGTGAACACAAGATAGATTAGCAGACCAGGAAGAAGATAAATTAACCCCTTCCACTTTGATTCTCCGGGATATGCGCGTAGCCTATTCATTTCAAAATTGAAAGATGCCCTGGGCCTTGATTTCCCAGGGCATCTTGGTCAGTCTACTTTTGAGTGGCAAGGAAGGCTGAATAGTCCTTTTCAACTGCCGCGGTAAATTCTGCTGGAGTGGTTACACCACCCAATACCTTTTGTAGTTCAGCGACCAAGGTATCGTAGAAGGTGGGTGTAGCCCAATCGATGTAGTGGCCTACCAGGCTGGCTTTATTGACTGTGTCCCAAGCCTTGAGTGTATCCGCGAAAAGTGAACCTTCCTCAATTTTGGTGTCAGCTGGCACTTCCATAGCCGGCATGTAGCTGATTTCAGCCCAGAGTTGGGCTGCGCGCGGGCTTATCATCCAGGTGAGATATTCAGCTGCAAGATCTGCCTTGGGTGTGCCCTGGCGGATGGCAAAGGGAATGCCTACACCACCGATAGCCATCCCGGGTTTCCCTGCCATACCTGGCAGCAAGAAGAAGCCAAATTCCTGATCAGTGCCCTCAATTAGTTCACTAGCCAACCAGGAGCCTGTGATGGTCATTGCACCTTCTCCTGCCTTGAAGGTTTTATTACTATCATCGTAACCAATACCCGCGTATCCATCTGTGAAGTAACCTGCTGCAGCTGCTTGCAAAAGAAGCTGCGCAGCTAGCTGATTTTCAGGGGTATCAAAGGAGACAGCCCCTGTTCCATAAACCAGATTGTTTATGTATTCCGGGCTTACCAGCAGGTGTTGGATCGCGCTGAATTCATGGATTGCATTCCATCCATCCAGAGAGCCGAACGAGATTGGGGTTACGCCAGCGGATTTTATCGTCGCCAATAAGGTCATGAATTCTTCAAAAGTGGCCGGCACTGTCCAACCATTCTTGTTGAAGAGTGTTTTGTTGTAGTAAACGCCAACCACTTCCGCAGTCGGGCTTACGCCATAAATATTGCCAGAACCCATGGTTTTGCCATCCGCTGTAAAGCTGTTGCGGCTAGCAATGGAACTGGTGACGATCTTGTCCCATCCCAGCTTGGTATAGTAGTCGTTGAGGGGGAGCAAGAGATTAGCCTGAACAAGAGCACCCATATCGCTGCGCCCTTGGTTGACCTGGGCTACATCGGGGCCATTTGCCTCGGCAAGCGCCAATTTTTCGGTCACTTTGAGATCATCCAGGTTCTTTACCACCCGTTCGATCTTGACCCCGGGATGGGCAGCTTCGAATTCCTGGTTCAGAGTCTCCATGACTTTGGATTCAACGTCACGGTAGAACTGATCCCATACCACCAGGGTCTGGGTTTCCGAGATTTGGGCAGGCACTTCTGCTTTGGTGGGTTCAGCAACTGCTTGTGTGGCAGCGGGCGGTACGGTCTGGCAGGCTGCTAAAAGCATGCTCAGTGCCAGGAAGATGGATATAGCGAGGGTAAATTTCTTCATTGTCTCCTCAATTCTTAGTGGATTATGTTTTCATGATTATACCTGAACCATGTTGTAATCCGACCCTGGCAGCCTGTACTCAGCTATACTAACCAAGAAAGCCGATCAATTTTTTATCATCAAGCGACCGAAGCGAGACTCAAAAAAGGAACTGTGGGAGATACATGACTGCTGATTTGAATGACAAAAGTATTGCTGATGCTTTTAAGGACCTATCCTGGAAGATGCTGGAAGTAACGGAAAATGCGGCTATTGCGGCTGCGAGAGTTGCTGGCAAAGGCGATAAAAATCTTGCCGATGCGGCTGCGGTCGAGGCGATGCGCAAGACTTTATCCAACATTAAAGGTTATACAACTCAGGTGGTTATTGGCGAAGGCGAGCGGGATGATGCCCCCATGCTTTATATCGGGGAGAAAATTGGCAATGGCGACTTGAAGATTGATATTGCCGTTGATCCCCTTGAAAACACCAATGCTACCTCCAATCTGACCAGCGGCGCCGTCTGTGTGCTGGCTGTCGCTCCTTCAGGTGGCTTACTTGGTGCATCCGATACTTATATGGACAAACTCTGCGTGGGCAAGGATGCCTGTGATATGGTGGATATCCGCTTTGGTCCGGAAGAAAATGTGCGCCGAATAGCCAAGGCTCTGCACCGCAAGGATCTCAGCGAGGTGACAGTGACCGTGCTTGACCGGCCAAGAAATGAAGATCTCATCCGGAGATTGCGTTCAGCTGGGGCGCGTGTGCGCCTTATCCTTGATGGTGACCTGATGCAATGCATATTCACCTGCTTTAAGGGTGTGGGTGTGCATGCGGTGATGGGTATTGGCGCTGCTCCTGAAGGCGTCATCAGCGCGGCTGCTATCAAGCTTCTGGGTGGCAAGATGCAGGGCATCTTCAAACCCAAAAATGATGCTGACAAAGAGCGCCTGCTCAAGATGGGTATTCAATTGGATAAGGTCTACACTGAAAATGACCTTGCTCCAGCGGAGCATCTCATTTTCAGCGCCACCGCGGTAACACCCATCACAACCACCAGCAAAGCGGTATTGGAAGGCGTTAGTTTTTTCGCGGGCGGAGCCAAAACCTACAGCCTGGTGGTCAGCAACACGTTTATGAACTTTGTACCTACCACGCATGTGCTTGACCGGGACGAATTCGATGAACAAGGCTCACAATTCCGTTTGTGGTAATCAGGTAAAATTAGACGCACATCTACGATAAAGAGGAAGCATGAAAACAGCATTGATTACCGGCATTACCGGCCAGGACGGTTCGTATCTGGCTGAATATCTCCTTCACCAGGGTTACATTGTGCACGGCATCATCCGCCGAGCATCCAACTTTAATACCCAGCGCATCGACCATATCTACCGCGATCCGCACAGTAAGACGGGTGAAAATTTATTCCTGCATTATGGCGACCTGGGCTCTACGGGTTCTTTGGGAGACATCATCTACGACACCAAGCCAGACGAGGTTTATCATCTGGCAGCCCAAAGTCATGTAAAGGTTAGTTTTGAGATGCCGGAATACACCGGCGATACCACCGGAATGGGCACTACCCGTATCCTTGAAGCCATCCGCCGGGTAAAGAAGGATATCCGCTTCTATCAAGCTTCGACCAGTGAGCTATTTGGCTCAGCCAAACCACCTCAGAGCGAGCAAACGCCTTTCTACCCCCGCAGTCCTTATGGCGTGGCCAAGCTCTATGCTTACTGGATGGTTGTGAATTATCGCGAAGCCTATAACATTTTTGCCACAAACGGCATTCTCTTCAATCATGAATCCCCCCGCCGTGGTCTGACCTTTGTGACCCGCAAAATCACCGCGGCATTGGCTGCCATCAAAGCAGGCTTGCAGGACAAGCTTTATCTGGGCAACCTGGACTCCAAGCGTGACTGGGGTTATGCGCCTGAGTATGTTGAAGCCCAACACTTGCTTTTACAACAGGACCAGCCTGGTGATTACGTTATTGGAACCGGTGAATCGCATTCCATCCGAGAATTCCTGGATGAAGCCTTTGGCTATGCGGATATGGACTGGCACCAGTACGTTGAGGTTGACCCGCGCTACTTCCGGCCAACCGAGGTCGACTACCTGTTGGCGGATCCAACGAAGTCCAAGGAATTAGGTTGGGAACCCAAGGTGAAATTCCACGAGCTGGTTCGCATCATGGTGGACGCTGATTTGGAATTGCTTGGTCTTGAACATCCCGGCGAAGGCAAGAAAATCATTGACGAAAAGTTCAATGGCTGGCACAAGTGGGAGGACCAGGTTATCAGCATGGGCCGCTAGAACTGATGAAACAACGGTTTGGAAGCCTCAGGAGCAATCACTGGGGCTTTTCTTTTTAACTTCTACAAGGTCTGGACAAGGCAATGGAAGTATTAAAATAAATATGAACAAAATCATAATATTTAGCCAATTCATATCCACTATATCAACCATATTTGGAGAGTCAAAATGAAAAAAACATTTCGATACTTGACCGTATTGGCAGTGCTACTGCTGACCTTGTCTCTTTCCGCTTGCGCGACGCTCAAAGACGTCAACAAGAGCAGTGAGGCATTTATGCAAGCGCTCAAGGACCAGGATAACGCCACATCCTGGGGCTTGCTATCTGAAGGCCTGAAAAAGGAAATCGGCAGTGAAGCCGCCTGGGCAGAGTTCACAGCACCCAGGGCATTTGAAACCTGGAAGTTCACCTCAACCTCGTTTTCTGATAATTTAGGAGAAGCAGAAGGCACAGCCGAGATAAATGGTGAAACTTACGATCTTTACTTCGGTTTAGTGAAAGAAAATTCTGCCTGGCTTATTGAAGCGATTGAGTTCAAGTTTGTGAAGTAAAGACCTCTGACAGGCACAGCGGATCAAAAGAGCACACTTTTTGAGATTATCCATCTGGCTATGCTATAATCTCTGCATCGGAGGAGTAAGTCCTCTATCCTGATACAGAAAAGGGCTGGTAGGTGAGAAGCCCGGAGGGTAAGGGAGTGAAGTCGCCGATATATTGACCGAAGAAACCGTGAGGGATTAGACCGGTCCGGGCAAGCCCGTTAGCGCTGTATGAGTGCACCAAATTGGTGAACTGAGGTGGTACCGCGGAATTACACTTTCGTCCTCTTTGAGGCGAAAGTGTTTTTGTTTAAAAGAAAACACGGAGTTAAGAAATAGGAAGAAATCGAAGCATTGTAAAAACAGATCACAATGCTTCTTAAAGAAAGAGGTCGCCATGACTGAACTGCCAAAAGCTTATGATTTTCGACTTTACGAACAGCCAATCTACCAGGATTGGGAAAAGAAAGGTTATTTTTTGCCTTCCAATGACCCCAATAAACCTGGGTTTGACCCTTCCATAAAGCCTTTTGTGATTGTAATCCCGCCGCCCAATGTTACCGGCGCGCTGCATCTTGGGCATCCGCTTTTCGTCACCACAGAGGATGTCATGATCCGCTACCACCGCATGAAAGGTGAACCCACGCTTTGGGTACCGGGCACGGACCATGCCGGGATCGCCACCCAATTGCAGGTGGAGAAGATGTTGGCCAAACAAGGCAAAAAGCGCACGGATTTCACGCGAGATGAGTTCATCGAAAAAGTTTGGGAGTGGAAAAGTGAATTTGGTGGCCAGATCGTGCGTCAAATTCGACGGCTCGGTGCCAGCTGTGATTGGTCCCGCGAGCGTTTCACGCTGGATGATGGCCTCTCCCGGGCTGTGCGCGAAGCGTTTGTGCGGCTCTATGAAAAAGGACTGGTTTATCGCGGCCCGCGCATGACCAACTGGTCTCCAGGCTTACAAACGGCTGTTTCTGACCTGGAAGTGGAATATTCTGAAGAACCAGGCAAGCTTTACTACTTCAAATACATGCTGGCCGATGGCAGCGGAGACTTCATCCCTGTGGCCACCACCCGGCCTGAGACCATCCCCGGCGATACTGCGGTGGCAGTGCATCCGGAGGATCCACGTTATGCGCGCTTTGTGGGCAAGCAAGTGATCGTGCCGATCCTTGGGCGTTTAATCCCTGTCATCGCGGATGATTACGTGGAGAAGGATTTTGGCACTGGCGCCCTCAAGATTACACCTGGCCATGACCCACACGACTATGAAATTGGTCAACGTCATAACCTTGAATTCTTGAATATCATGAATAAGGATGCTACGTTGAACGAAGAAGCCGGCAAGTACGCTGGCATCGAACGTTTCAAGGCACGCAAGCAGATCTGGGCGGATATGGCCGAAGCAGGCCTGGTGATCAAGGAAGAAGCGTACACCATGAATGTACCCCGCTCCCAACGTGGGGGCGAGATCATCGAACCGATGATAACCACCCAATGGTACGTTGAGATGAAATCACTTGCCATGAATGCAAAAGCCGCGGTTGAGAGCGGTGAAACCAGGATCGTGCCGGAACGCTTTACCAAGGTTTTTTACAACTGGATGGATAACATTCAGGATTGGGCTATCAGCCGGCAATTATGGTGGGGCCATCGCATTCCGGTTTGGTATTGCCAGGATTGTGGTGAAGTCATCGTCTCGCGTGATGACCCGAGCGTTTGCCCGAAATGCGGATCCCGAAACCTGATCCAAGATCCGGATGTGCTGGATACCTGGTTTTCCTCAGGCTTGTGGCCATTCAGCGTCTTTGGTTGGCCAGAAGAAACCCCGGATTACAAATACTTCTACCCGACCTCGGTGCTTGAGACTGGCTACGACATTATCTTCTTCTGGGTCGCGCGCATGATGATGGATGGCATCGAATTTACCGGAAAAGCGCCTTTCCACACCATATACTTGCATGGCATGGTGCGCGATGACAAGGGTCAGAAGATGAGCAAGACCAAGAATAACGTCATCGACCCGCTTGAGATTATGGATACGATGGGCACGGATGCCTTGCGTTTTACGCTTCTGGTAGGCTCAACCCCCGGTAACGACATGAATATTTCTGTCAAGAAAGTAGAAGGCAACCGTAATTTTGCCAACAAGGTTTGGAACATTGGCCGCTTCGTGATCAGTGCCATAGACAAAGTAGGCGAGAAACCAGAGCGTTCGCCGCTGTGGACCCTGGCAGACTCTTGGATTTGGGCTCGCATGAAAGAAACGGTCAACAATGTCAACAAGCTCTTCGAAAATTACCAGTTTGGGGAAGGTGGCCGACAGATCTACGAATTCTTCTGGAATGACTTTGCTGATTGGTACCTGGAAGCTTCAAAAGGGCAATTGGCTGCAGGCGGCGAAAGGGCTTACTACACAACGTACACACTTGCCAGGGTTCTGGATGTGATGTTGCGTCTGTTGCATCCATTTACGCCCTATGTCACTGAAGCTTTGTGGGGGTATCTCAAGGAAGCTTGCATTGCTGCTAATCTACAGTTGGAAGAACCTAAGACCTGGGAAGATGCCCTGATTATCGCCAAGTGGCCGGAAGGTTTTGCTTCTGAGGGTTGGGAAGACCAGATTGTCAAAGACTTCTCTACCATTCAGACTCTTACAACCCTGGTGCGAAATTACAAGTCAGAAAACAAAATCAATCCAGGCCAGACATTAGCGGCCACAATTGTGAGTTCGGAAAGCTTCGGTCTGCTTGAAAGCCAAAAAGCGATGTTTGCCGCTTTAGCAGGCTTGGATCTTGAAAGACTGGAGATTCAAAGTCAAAAACCAGAAAAATTTAAGGCTCACAACCCACTGGTTTCCAATGAGATTGAGATTTTCCTCGAAGGTGGTGTACATGCAGAAACCGGGTTGGACCGTGAAAAACTGCAAAAAGAATTGGCTGAGCTTGAAAGCCAAATTAAACGCCTGAACGGTTTGCTCAGTGGACCTTTTGCTCAAAAGGCTCCCGAAGCCGTGGTTGCGGCAGAGCGTGAAAAGTTGGAAAATTTCCAAAAAAGCGCCGAAAAGATAAGGCAAAACCTTGGTTAGGGCTCTAAAACCAGGCGCACGCAGCCTTTTAGCTGTCATGAAGTGGCAAAAAACTAACGATGAGGTTTTACTCAGATGAAAAAAAGTAAAGCCTCAATTATGGTTATTGCCGGGGTCCTGATCCTCTTTAACGCCTCAATTGTTTACAGTTGGGGCACGATTTCCGTTCCGATTGCTGAAGCCTTTAGCTGGGGAAAAAGCGAAATCTCCCTGGTTTTCATGG
>CAYVRH010000027.1:0-11104 GCA_964452955.1 uncultured Anaerolineaceae bacterium
ACGATTGTCCGGGGCATCAAAAAGGACGGCCCCAAGCATATCGTTGATGAAATGCACATCCCCACCCTGTACAAACGCATATTTCGCTAGTTCCGGGTAAACACTGATCAATTTTTCACGGGTAGTGAAGCGGGAAATTTCCACAATTTGTGTGGGGAGGTCAGGTGGGATCATCCCCAGACGGGCGATAATCCCATTTTCTTCGCGTTCGATATGCGCTGGAAAAAATCTACCTCCCAGATCCAGAACATGCCTGGTTGAATCCTCCAGGCTCAATTTGGTTGCGGTTGAGAGCATGCGGGTATCTTTTCGGACGAATTCACCCGTATTATTGACGACTAGCTGAATGCCGAAGAACTCTTCGTTGTTAACAAGCGGAGGAAGGTTCTGATCAACAATTTCCTGAAATTTATTCAGTTGTGATAGTTCTGGAAAAAGGCAAACAAGATGAATTTCTTCAGCTGTCTCCAGCTCTATGCCAGGTAGGACCGTCAGTTCTTTACCTTCTGCTGCTTTCATGACTGCGGGAACATTCGCGCTGGCATTGTGATCAGTGATAGCAATTAAGTTGATACCCCGCGTTATGGCTTCTTCGACAATGATGGGTGGGATCATCTCAATCCCAGCACAAGGCGATAGAACCGTGTGTATGTGGAGTTCTGCCCTAAAGTGGATCACTTTCAGCCTGATTCAAGGTTTGATGCCTAATAAAAAGAGCCTGCCTGCAATCTCATAATTACCTTTGGGAGTAAGAAAGAGGTTCACACCTTCCATATTTGCCCGTTCGATTATCTCTTGTCCCGGCATCGCGTTTTCGGTAATGATGATGATTGGAATATCAAGGAGTTTTGCTACCGCTACGATGTTGATGTTGTTTATCAAGGTTATCCAGATCGATTTTTCGCCCCCACCACTCATCACGCAACTGAGCAGGTCCGATTGATAGGCAGTCGTCACCAGTATTTCGCTACTATCTTTATTTGAAGTCAACGGGATAAGTTCCAACTCTTTTACAATCTCATTTAGGTTCATTTACCACCCGGTTTTCTTGCAGATTGTTTTTTGGAAGATTCATCACCATGAAGAGATTGGTGCCCCGCTGTTTAGATGAGATGAGGCTCATTTCGTTTACACAGGAACGAATGTTAACCAAGCCCATGCCAGCGCCAAATCCTTTTGAACGTACTTCTTCTGAGGCTGTTGAGTAGCCCGGTTGCATGGCCTGTGCAATATCCTCAATTCCTGGCCCGTCGTCATAAGCTTCCATGGTGATTTTGTCATTCTCTACTTCAACTTTCAATACACCGCCGTGCAGCGTGTGGATGATGAGGTTCATTTCTGCCTCATAAGCCGCAATCCCGCATTGACGGGCGATTTGTGGAGTAGCGCCGAGACGAATTAGGGCTCTTTTAATGTTGTTGGACGCCGCGCCACCATGCTGAAAGTCATCTTTTTTTACGTTGTAGCGCAGGATTAAACTGGTACGATCGGAGTTGATGTCCTCAAATAGGTGGGATGCCCGGTAACGAATTATCTCTTCGGTTTCATAATCATCGCGTAAAGCGGCCAGTAAACCGTCAGTGATGTCCCCTTTTGTTAATAGGCCAGTGAGTTTTCCTTCCAGATTCACAACTGGAAGGCGTCCGACGTGTTTTTTTTGGAAGATCTTTAGAGCCTCAACTACCTGGTCAGTTTCCCGTACCGTGATTACGTTGGGCGTCATAAATTCAGAAACCTTGCTATCAGCTTGTCCAACGCGCAAGGATCGGATGAGATCTTCTGTTGAAATAATTCCAACCAGCTTATCGCCGTCAAGGACCGGCGCACCTGAAATGTGGTTCCCCTTTAGCTTATTTAAGCAGGATAACATAGTCTCGTCTGGCGAGAGCGTGACGAGATTTTTGGTCATGACTTTTTCGATGACCAGTTCATAAGCGAGTTCTTCGACCCGCGTTATCTTGGCGGCAGTTGCATCAGTAAGATTCGTGACTCCCGCCATCATGACCTCACTATGCGGGATTGAATGGCCGGTCCATGGGGATCTCGCAACTTGGAAGCCCATGGCAGGCTAATCGAGCGGAAATTTCGTATAAGCCAAATTTGGATGTAAGAATTGGTAGTTTTTCGTCGATTGCAAGCTTGATGGTATCCTGGCTGGGTTTTTTACCACGCGCGAAGATAATCAATCTAACATCTGCAATCAATGCCGTTCGGACAACCTGTGGATTGGAAAGGCCTGTAATTAGTAGAGATTCTGGTTGGGTGGAAGCCAAAACGTCGCTCATAAGGTCACCTGCAAAGGCACCTTTGATATCGACATCAGGGTCTGGACAAGGCGATAACAAAACGCCATCAACGTACGAAATAACATCAGCAATTTTCATTCATTCCTCGATAGACCAAAATCTGAATCTAATTCTATCCTAAAATGGACATGTTATACTAACCCATCATCTGTAGAATCACGAGGATTGTATGGCAAAAATTGTTCGCAGTGTCAAGGGTACCCGGGATTTTTATCCAGAAGAAATGGCAAAACGGCAGTGGATTTACAGCCGCTTAAAAGCTGTTTCTGAGTCATTCGGTTATCAACATTATGACGGGCCTTGCCTTGAAACCTTGGACCTCTACGCCGCTAAATCTGGCGAGGAGTTGGTAAAAGAACAATCCTTTGTGTTCAATGATCGCGGGGGTGATCAGATTACCTTGCGGCCGGAGCTTACCCCCAGCCTGGCCAGGATGATCGCGGAAAAGCAGAACGAATTGGTATTTCCAGCACGTTGGTGGTCTTACGGACCCTTTTGGCGCTATGAACGACCACAACGGGGCCGTACCCGGGAATTCTTCCAGTGGAATATCGATTTGATTGGTTCAGACAGTGTAGAAGCTGACGCGGAACTGGTAGCCGTTGCTTGCGCCTTTATGCGCATTGTTGGTTTGAGCCCTGACCAGGTCAAATTACGCTTTAACGATCGCGAGTTAATGGATCAGGCTTTCTCAGATTTGGGGATTGGCTCAGAGACAAAGAGCACCTTACTCAAACTGGTTGACCGCATTGATAAGCTACCGACTGATATCTGGGACGAAAAAGTCATCGGTTTGGGTCTGAGCGATGATCAGTTACATAACCTAAAAAAACTTTTAGCAGATGGTAATCTGTGGCAGCGATCTGAAAAGCTGGTTAAATTTGTGACCTTGCTCCGCGATATGGGACAGGCAGAATACCTGGAATATGATCCGCGCATCATTCGGGGTCTGGATTATTACACGGGCATTGTATTTGAAGCCCACGACAAAAACCGGGAATTCCGGGCCATTCTTGGTGGAGGGCACTATGGCAACCTGGTGGGGGATGTGGGGGGCGACCCACTGCCCGGTGTGGGCTTTGCCATGGGAGATGTGGTGGTTCAGTTGGTGCTTGAGCATTTTGGGCTGATTCAAGGTTTAAATAATGAGTCTGAGCTCATATTTGTCTCTGTTTTTGACGCACAAACCCAGGCAGAATCATTGCGGGTAGCTTCAGAACTGCGTTCTGCCGGTTTCCAGGTAGTCACTGCGCTTGGGAATGAGAAGCTGGGTAAACAGCTTAAATTTGCCGACCGCATCCTGGCTTCCAAGGCCCTGGTGATAGGACCAGATGAACTAGCTAAAGGGGAAGTGGTCGTAAAGGATCTCCGCACGCATGGGCAAACGAGTTTACCAACGGCCCAATTGGTCAGTTTCTTGCGCAAAGCGTGATATTAAGCTTGCAGGGTTAAACTCGCTGTGCTAAAATATGCGCCTACATGGTGCCTATAGCTCAATGGCAGAGTACTTCACTGTGGATGAAGATGTTGAGGGTTCGACCCCCTCTAGGCACCCTGAAATTTCCTTAATTTTTCCAAAACTGATGCTTTTCCCTAATGCTCTAGTTAATTAACTAATCTCAAATCTATGGCATAATTGTGCCGACGCGTTGAAAGAGAAGAGTAAGTTTACTTCTGCTGTACAGGGAGCCTGACACAGTGAAACCAGGCCGGCATGTAAACAGAATATCACTCTGGAGCAGCGAGCTGAAGCCCAGGCCATTAAGCGAGCCGGTAGCGCACCGATAACGGCGTGAATGCTGAAAAGCAGACTGAGAGCCCGCAAAAGCGGGAACCAGGGTGGTACCGCGAGCATAAACTCGTCCCTGATGTGGACGGGTTTTTATTTTTTAACTCCCTGAACCAAGGGAGAGAAGAGGCAGAATGTTTAAACCAGTAACACCAAAATTCAATGCAAATGCCTTGGAAGAAGGCAAAATTGCATTCTGGAATGAGAGAGAAATCTTTAAAAAATCTTCCGATCAACGCCGCGACCGTAAACCATTTGTGATGCATGAGGGGCCGCCAACTGCTAATGGCAAGCCTGGCATCCATCATGTAATCGGCCGTGTTTACAAGGATATGTTCCCGCGTTATAAGACCATGCAAGGTTATTATGTTGACCGACGTGGTGGTTGGGATACACACGGTTTACCGGTTGAAATTGAAGTGGAACGCAAACTTGGTTTCACTAATAAAGCCCAGATTGAAGAATTTGGTATTGCGAAATTCAATGAGCTTTGTAAAGAATCGGCCATGAGCCGAATCCATGACTGGGAAAAGATGACTGAACGCATCGGTTACTGGGTGGATTTTGACCGCGCGTACATCACTTTCAAGAATGAATATATTGAATCCGTGTGGTGGTTGCTCAAACAAATCTGGGATAAGGACCTGCTTTATCAAGGACACAAAATTGTGCCTTATTGCCCACGTTGTGGCACGCCCCTCTCTGACCATGAAGTAGCCCAGGGGTACCAGGATGCGGATGACCCTTCGGTCTATGTTCGTTTTCCACTGGTTGATGAACCAGGCACCTACTTTTTGGTTTGGACGACCACTCCCTGGACTCTCCCGGCTAACGTAGCCATCGCGGCGCATCCAGATGTTGATTATGCCCTGGTCACCCGTGAAGACGGCGTGGACGACGAAAAACTAATCCTGGCCAAAGACCTAATCTCAACTGTTTTTGGCGATACCCCCATGAAAGTGCTCAAAACCTTCAAGGGCAAAACTCTAAAAGGAAAGAAATACAACCCGCTTTATAAGTTCCTGCCTTTTGAGAAAGAAGGTCATTATATCGTCCTGGCGGATTACGTTACCACTACTGATGGTACTGGATTGGTGCATACAGCCCCGGCTTTTGGCGCTGATGACTATACAACAGCGCAGGCTAACGATCTGCCCTTCCTGATGACCATCAACGATGAAGGCAAATTTAAGCGTGAAATTGGTGCCTGGGCAGGCGTTTTTGTTAAGGATGCGGACCCTGACATTACCGAAGACTTGAGACGGCGCGGATTGCTATTTAAAGCCGGTAGGATGACACATACCTATCCTTTCTGCTGGCGCTGTGATACGCCCTTACTTTACATGGCCCGGCCAAGTTGGTTCATCCGAACCAGCGCTAAAAAGGAGCGTCTGGTTGAACTCAATCAGGGGATCAACTGGATCCCTGAAAATATCAAGAATGGCCGTTTTGGCAATTGGCTTGAGAATAATATTGACTGGGCTTTAGGGCGCAACCGCTTCTGGGGAACGCCACTGCCCGTGTGGGAATGCCAGAGCTGCCATAAACTACTCTGTGTTGGCTCCTACGATGAACTGAGTGAACTGGCTGGCAAAGATTTGCATGGGATGGATCTGCATCGACCACAGGTGGATGAAGTGACTTTCTCATGCCCATCCTGCAAATCTGGGGTTATGCAGCGTGTAAAGGAATTGATCGACGTTTGGTTTGATTCTGGCTCAATGCCCTCAGCGCAGTGGCACTATCCATTTGAAAATCAAGAAGATTTTAGGCACCAATTCCCGGCCGACTTCATTTGTGAGGCCATCGACCAAACCCGGGGTTGGTTCTACTCGTTACTCGCAGTCAATACACTGGTATTTGATGAAGCGCCATTTAAGAATGTTATCTGTTACGGGCATATCCTGGATGGTGAAGGCAAGAAGATGTCTAAACATCTTAGTAATATCGTTGACCCCTGGGAAGTAATCAATGCTCACGGCGCTGATGCCATCCGTTGGTACATGGTTACTGCCAGCCCACCAGCCAACTCACGTCTGTTTAGCATCGATCTGGTTGGTGAAGTTGTGCGCACCTTTATGCTGCCGTTATGGAATACCTATTCTTTCTTTGTTACCTATGCCAATCTAGATGGCTGGACGCCGGATAATGCCTTCATCCCCAAGTATAGCGATCTGGATGATTGGCTGTTGGCAACGCTTAATCAATTGGTAAAAGACGTCACCAAAGCTTACGAAGAATATGATGTGACTGGGGCAACCAGGCCGATCACCGCATTCGTTGAAAATCTCTCCAACTGGTATTTACGGCGTTCACGCAGGCGCTTCTGGAAGAGCGAATCTGATGCGGATAAAGCTGCGGCTTATGATACGCTGTACACCGCACTGAAGACACTCTCACTTTTACTGGCCCCAGCCATGCCATTCCTCTCTGAGGAGCTTTATCAAAACCTGGTATGCTCGTTCGATAAAGCCGCCCCGGAATCAGTTCATTTAGCGGAATGGCCCAAGGTTGATGAAAGTTTGTTGGATGAAAGCCTGGTCAAAGAGATGTCGGTGGTGATGCAATTAGCCTCCCTTGGGCATGCTGCCCGCAATAAATCCAGCGTTAAAGTGCGCCAGCCGTTGGGAGAGGTGGCCTTTGCTTTGGGAACTGCGGAAGAAGCTGAAGTGGTCAGCAAGTATGCGGACCTGCTCACAGACGAACTGAATGTCAAAAGAGTGCGGCTACTTAATAACGCCAACGAAGCGGTAAGTTACCGCATCAACCCACTGCCCAAACAGCTGGGTCAAAAATACAAGGGTTTGGCCCCGAAAGTTCGTCAAGCGATTTTGGATTTACCTACTGAAGAGAGCGCGAAACGCCTTCTGGAAGGATTGAATTTAGTTGTTCATGTTGAAGGTGCGTATTATGAAATCTTGCCTGATGAAGTGGAAGTTCATTCTGAATCACAGGCCGGCTTCTCAGTGGCCGCGGATGGCCCTTACCTGGCTGCTTTGGACACTTCAATGACCAGGGAGCTGGTGCTTGAGGGTCTCTCGAGGGAATTTGTACGGCACATTCAATCCTTACGAAAAGATGCTGGCTTTGAAATTTCCGACCGCATCTGGGTTCACTACCAGGCAACAGCAGACCTTGATGCTGCCATTAATGCGCATCGCGACTTCATCATGAATGAAACTTTAGCTCTCAAGCTGGAAGCGGGAGATGGAGATGAACGTTGGGTTCAGCAGGATGATGAATTTGATGGCAACAAACTCTCGCTCTTCATTCGCAAACCAGCATTGTACGGAGACGCCCGATGAAACGGTCGTTGAAATGGGTGCTTTTACTGCTACCGATTGTCGCCATAGTAGTTTTGCTGGACCAATGGACTAAATCTCTGGTTAAAAGCGCCATTCCTGTTGGGGCCAGCATCGTCCCACCCACCTTTCTAGGAGACTTTCTGCAAATTCTACATTGGAAGAACACCGGTGCCGCCTTTGGGATATTTCAAAATGCCAATTTGATCCTGATGATTCTTGGAATTCTGATCATCATAGTGCTCACCTCGTACTATTTTTTGATGAAAGACGATAATCTGCTTATCCGCATCGGATTATCCTTAGCAATTGGCGGGGCCATTGGCAACCTCATTGATCGGGTAACCCAAGGATATGTGACTGATTTTATTTCGCTGGGGCACTTCCCGATCTTTAATGTAGGTGATTCCGCGGTCACGGTTGGAGTAGGATTAATGGTGTTGGCTTTGTTACTTGAAACGAATCACAAAAAGCCACTCAGTGAAGAAAATACTGGATCAATGGATGGAAATGCCTGATATTCGTGAGTTCAAGGTTGAAGGGGAGGTAGCCCCTCGCCTCGACAAGTTCTTGGCGGATTCGCTGGTGGACTATTCTCGCGTACAGGCACAAGGCTTTATTGAGGATGGTAAAGTAAGCGTTAACGGGCGTGTGCGAACCAAGGCAGCCTTGCGGTTAAGCTCTGGGGATCTGGTTCAAGTTGAAGTGCCCAAGCTTGTTCCAGAAGAGCTTTTGGGTGAAGCCAGAATATTGGACGTTATTTATGAAGACGAATCGGTACTGGTCGTGAACAAAGCAGCCGGAATGGTGATACACCCAGGCGCAGGCAATTTAAAGGGCACGTTGGTGAATGCCGCGATCGCGCATTTTCCCGACATCAAAGATGTTGGAGAACCAACCAGGCCGGGAGTCGTGCATCGTTTGGATAAAGATACTTCCGGGGTGATAATCCTGGCAAAGACCCAGGAGGCATACCGGCATTTAGTGAGACAGTTCAAGAGCCGGAGGACTGAAAAGACCTATCTGGCTTTGGTGGATGGTATTCCACCCACGCCTAGCGGCCGAATCGAAGCCAATATCCACCGAGATGAATATTATCGCCAGAAAATGGCTGTGGCTTATGAAGGCAAAGGCCGGAAAGCCATCAGTGAATACACCACGCTCAAAAATTTTACCAATCACAGCTTACTCGAGGTCAAACCTCTGACCGGGCGCACCCATCAAATCAGAGTGCATCTGGCTTACCTGGGCACTCCAGTGGCTGGTGACCAAATTTATGGCCGGAGAAAATCATCAATCCCGGGGACGCGCTTCTTTTTACATGCTCAAAAGCTTAAAATTGAATTACCAGATGGCAAGATGCGCGAATTTGTGGCTGCCTTGCCGCAAGAGCTTGAAGAAATTTTGACACAATTGGAAAGTGAATAATGACTGAGAAAATCTACGATTTCCGTTCTGATACTGTAACCCGCCCAACCCAAGCCATGCGCCAGTTAATGGCAGAAGCTGAAGTGGGAGATGATGTATACAAGGATGACCCAACGGTCAATGCCTTACAGGCAAAAGCTGCTCAACTTATGGGCAAGGAAGACGCCCTGTTCATCACTTCAGGGACCATGGGCAATTTGCTGGCCATGCTGGCTTATTGCCAACGCGGAGACGAAGTGATTATGGGCTCGAAAGCCCACACTTTTTTACACGAAGCTGGCGGTGTTTCAGTATTGGGTGGCGTAGTTATCCATACCGTTCCAAACCAAGCTGATGGCACGTTGAAACTGACAGACCTCGAAGGAGCATTGCGGTCTGAGGATATTCATGAGCCACCTTCACGTATGGTCATTATTGAAAACACACAGAATTCCTGTGGAGGTGTAGCGCTTACTGTGGAGTACACCAATCAGGTGGCGGCTTTTGCCCGACAACACAATCTCATTTTTCACGTTGATGGCGCCAGAATCTTCAATGCATCTGTCAAATTGGGCGTACCAGTCTCTGAGTTGGTGAACCAAGCTGATTCCGTCACGTTTTGCCTGACAAAAGGTTTGTGTTGCCCGGTTGGTTCCGTGCTCTGCGGTACCCATGAACTTATTGAACGTGCGCGCAGGCTACGTAAAATTGTCGGAGGGGGCATGCGCCAGGCAGGCATCTTGGCCGCAGCTGGTATCTATGCCCTGGACAACATGATAGAGCGTCTGGCGGAAGATCACCAACGGGCAAGCTATCTGGCAGCAGGCCTGGCGGAAATTCGGGGGCTTAGCCTGGTAAAAGGCTCTCCCCATACCAATATGGTTTTCGTCAAGGTGAACGAGGAATCCAAGCTTTCAAGTGGCAAACTGGTTGAAGAATTAAGGAAAAATGGGATTCTGGTAAACGAATCTGGTAAGAGCGAACTGAGATTTGTTACCCATTACGATGTTGGCGACGAGGCCGTTGAAAATTGTCTGAAGAGCCTACGCGCCTTGTTATAGTCATGGCATAGTAAGTGCAGCCTTGAGGCTGGGAGGAAAGCGACGTGAAATCTTTGCACAAAGCTTTAATTCTGTCGCTCTTGGCTGCGATTCTGTTTCTGTTACTTGCATTATCCTGGACTGGAACCCGCACACAAGCGGCTGCTTTGTCAGCAAATGAAATAACACAGATTTCACCAGAAAACATCGAATATAAACAATATCTTCCAATCATTTTTAAAGCCCCGCCACTTCCGGTCTCGATTGGACCAGTAGGAGGTAGTATTACTTCGGTCCTTATCGATCCGGTGGATCAGAATATGGTCTATGCCGGGTCTTTTGGTGGGGGTGTTCTAAAAACCATCGATGGCGGAAATAACTGGTTTAAAAGTGGAACTGGAATGCCGGGGGCTTCGTATATCCAATCCCTGGGTCTGATCCCCAGTGCCCGTAATATCGTATTTGCCGGTACTCATAGTGACGGTCTGTACCGTTCAACAAATTATGGTGATACCTGGACTAAAGTAGGCCAGTTATTTGGTACAAATGTGGTCTACGCGATCGGTTTTGATACAATTCGCCCCAATGTTGTCTACGCTGCAACCCGGGTTAATTCAAACCTTTGCGGAGAGCTGTACCGGAGTTTGGATTGGGGCATTACCTGGAATTTTCTGCTCAGAAGCAATTTCGACAATACTTGTAACGATTATTGGTACGACGTGGATGTAAGCCCCTGGGACAGCAATGTAGTCTACCTGCCTTACCATGAACATGGAATCTATCGAAGTATCAATAATGCAGCTTCATTTAGCCCGTTATTAATTGGTAATGGAACAGCCCGTACTGTGGCATTTGATACCCTTTCAGGACGCAGCTTCAGCGGGTTTGCGAAAGGAACAACTATCTTTATCAGCGACAATCGTGGGGAGACTTGGACACCGACAGGACTGGTCAATGTTGAGGCCTTGAAAATATTTCTTGGACCACTTGCTCAAGACCGTCAGAGAGTCTTGGTGGCAACCTTATCACATGGGGTTGCCTTTTCAGATAATAAGGGCATTAGTTGGAGTATTACCGCCCTCCAAAATACCGTCAAAATGGCTTATGATGTTGCGGCTTCGAATACGAATCCCCAACGTTGGTATGCTGGTACCCATGGGGCAGGGTTATATATTTCAACAAATTACGGTGCCAGTTGGATTCTAGCGGGCACCGGTGTTGTTGCATCCAGCATCTCCGGATTAACAACGAGCCCACAAT
>CAYVRH010000028.1:0-810 GCA_964452955.1 uncultured Anaerolineaceae bacterium
AGCTTACAGAAAAACAATCCTGGACGCCGGTACAGTGGTCTGGAATGGCCCAATGGGCGTTTTTGAATTCCCAAAATTTGCCAAGGGAACCTTCGCGATCGCGGAAGCAGTAGCTGACAGTAATTCGATCAGTGTCATTGGCGGCGGCGATAGCGTTTCTGCCATCAACAAGAGTGGTCTGTCAGATAAGATCACTCACATTTCTACGGGTGGTGGTGCTTCCCTTGAAATGCTTGAAGGTTTGGAATTACCAGGTTTGGCTGCACTCACGGACAAGTAAATAATTAAGAAGAGCAACCAGAGGGCAGCATAGACTGCCCTCTTTTACCCTCTGGGCGGGTTAATTATCCGTGCTACAGGCATGAAAGAATGAATTCTTAAGCGTGGTAAAATCGAAATGAGAATAATTGGATGATTCCGCGCGAATCAGGAGAAACCCTATGAAAAATCACAAAATCTTGATCTTAACAGGCTTGATTCTTATAGCCTTGCTCGGCCTGAGTGCCTGTAAACCTGCTGGTCCTGCGACTCCCTCAGCTATAGATATTGCTACACGAGTCGCTGAAACCCAGATGGCCAAGGCAACCCAAATGGCAGTTGAGCAAATGGCAATCAAACTAACTGAACTTTCCCAGCCAACTAATACCCCGATGCCAACGGCTACTCCAATGCCAACTCCGACCCTGGCACAACCGACAACAGCTGCAGGTACGCCAGCGGCGGCTGGAACCCAGACCAGCACCAACCCAACTTCGGCGACTGCTACAGTCAACCCTGCAACCAATCAAAGCGTTAAACATTGGGATGAGT
>CAYVRH010000028.1:820-11021 GCA_964452955.1 uncultured Anaerolineaceae bacterium
AAATGCTATTTTTCCTTTGAATTTTTAGGTGACATTGGTGGAATCCAGACCGGAAGTGCAGTGACTGTTGGCACAACTTATCAAAAAATCTGGCGCATCAAGAATACCGGGACCTGTGCTTGGTCGATGAACAAGGATCAAAAATCAGATTATTTCCTTTATTTGCGCCCTGAAGGTGGTTACACCCTCAACTATCCAAACGGTGTAAACCTGACTGAAGTCAGATTGTGCTCAAACACAGCTGATGACATCCAGCCTGGCGATACTTGTGACGTGCAGGTTAACTTCCGGGCACTTTCAGAAGGAAAATTCTACGATTATTGGAATGTCACGACTCCACTGGGAGAGTTCGTTGGTTACGGCCCGAATGGCAATTGGTCACTTGGCATCGCGGTTAGCGCCGCCAACTAAGATCACACGAGAAGCGCCAAATATGGCGCTTCTTTTTTGTTATAGGAACTAATTCGCCAGCAAAGACGTCTAAAGAGTACACGAATGAAGTTGAAGGAGTCTCTTATGTATCGCAAATCGAAAATCAAAATAACAATCGTCATTATTGCCCTTGGATTGCTGGTTGTTCTGGCAGGTTGCAATATGCCCGGCGTGGCAACTAAAACCAATGAACAGTACGTCCAGGAGGCAATGCAGACCTTGCAGGCCAAGTCAACGGAAAGCTTTTTCGCGACAGCGATTGCCCAAATGACGGAGATAGCTAAACCAGCGACCGCAACTAGTGAGGTAATTGTCGTCACAGCCACACCTCAACCACAGGCGACCCAGCCACCCCAGGTGATTACGGTTGTTGCTACACCAACAACAAAACCTGCCGTTTCCACTGTGGTGATTCTTCCGCAACCGACCGCTACCCCAAAACCTGTGCCATGCTATCGGATAGGATTTGTTGCAGATATAACCGCACCTGATGGGACAGTATATGCACCTGGGACAGCATTCAATAAAGTTTGGCGCTTGAAGAATACCGGCACCTGCACTTGGGATAGCCGTTTCGATATCGCTTTTGAAAGCGGCGATTTGATGAGTGCCCCCAAATTTGGTGACCTGACAGCAGTGATCAAACCTGGCGATATGGTGGATTTCTCAGTTCCTATGGTTGCCCCAGCAGTTGATGGCAAGTATGTGGGTAAGTGGATGTTGGTAAACGCTGATGGAGTCAGATTTGGCGCTGGCGATGAAGGCAAGAATCCTATCTGGGTTGCAATCACGGTGAAAAGTCCTTCCAGTACATCTGGAGAAGTGTTTAGCTTTACCGCACGCGCAGCTGAAGCCAAATGGAGTACAGGTGCAGGCACCTTAACATTCCCAGGTAAGTCTGGCGACTACGCCAAGGGATATGTACTTGTTGATACCACCCCAGCCCGTGAAACTGGCGGTGAAGATGATGAACCCGCACTGATCACTGTACCGAATAACAGCGGAACGATTTATATCATTGGCATCTACCCTGATTTTCTTGTCAAGTCAGGTGATATCTTCCAGGCAACTATCATGTGCGAAGGTGGAGCTACAAAGTGTGATGTCGATATGGGCTTAAATTATCGCATTGGCAACAATGGAACCATGACCAACCTGGCCGTTTGGGATCAATCCTATGATGGCGTGATGAATACCGTGAAGGTAGACCTCTCGGCTCTGGCTGGCCAAACGGTCCAGTTCATCCTTGCAGTAAGGCAGGGTGACTCAGTCGATCAGATGAATGCCTTATGGCTGCATCCAGCCATCTACAGGCCATGATCTATAACATGAGATAAAAAGGAGGTTGCTTTGAGCAACCTCCTTTTCTTATTATTCTCCGGTGAATAAAAACATGAAAGCGGAGGTGATAAAATCAAGTGGAAATTTTAGCGAAAGCAGAGGAATTTATCATGAACAGAAAACCCATGGTTGCAGGCAATTGGAAAATGAATAAGACCATTCATGAGACCCGTGACCTACTCAAGGAGATCAAACCACTGGTTGAAGGCGTTGAGGATGTGACCGTTGTTGTCTGCCCGCCGTTTATAGGTTTGGGTATTGCGAAGAGGGAACTTGAGGGAAACCAGATTCACATTGGCGCCCAGAATATGCATTGGGAAACCTCGGGTGCTTATACTGGCGAGGTTTCAGCCGGAATGCTAAAAGATCTGGCCGAATATGTTATTATCGGCCATTCTGAGCGTAGGGCAATGTTTGGTGAGACTGATGAAACCGTCAATAAGAAAGTACTGACAGCACTTGCCAATGGGCTAAAAGTGATCATGTGTGTTGGAGAGACCCTGGAAGAAAATCAGGCAGGAAAGACATCGGAAGTAGTCTCCCGTCAAGTGAAAGAAGGTCTGCGATCTGTTTTACAGGATCAAGTGAAAGACATGACCATCGCCTACGAACCAGTTTGGGCAATTGGAACCGGCTTGGCAGCCACGCCTGAAGGTGCAAATGATGTTCACAAGAATGTTATTCGTCCCATCTTAAAGGATCTCTTTGGGAAAGAATCAGGGAATGCCATGCTGATCCTTTACGGTGGCTCTGTGAATGAAAAGAATGCCCGGGAATTATTCAGCCAATCCGATATTGATGGTGGGCTCATTGGTGGGGCAAGCTTGAAATCAACCAGTTTTGCTGCGATTGTACAAGCTGCCAGATAGGTCTGAATATTATGCAGGAGCAGGCCAAAAAAAAGCCTGCTCTTTTTATTTTCCGGTAATGCTCTTAGCGCCGTAATAACCGGCCGTGCAGGAATTTACCCAATCATCCTTTTCATATTGCAGATCAGGCAAGCCATACCGGCTTTCCAGACCGGCGACTACCAGATCTTGTTTTCCCGCTGCCAGTTCAGAACGAATCAGCACATCCCGTGCATCCCATCTCAGGGCGTAAGTAATCAGGTCGGGCAAATTTTTAACCAAAGCAAAGGCTAGAACGAAGGCAATCATGAATGCCAGGGAGATAAGTATGTAGGGACCAAGCTCAATTGACTTTTGCAAAATTTTGGGAGTTTCTATGGTTGGCTTACGCGCACCTAACCAACTACCAATCCTCAATCCTGTCATCAGAACTGTCATCAAAGCAAAGAAATAGGGGATGATAACGATGCGGTCATCCGGGTAAGCTTTCAATAGATAAGCTACTGCCGCGCAGACACCTGAACCGACCATAAAGTTCACCAAAGCTGCACCTAATAACCAATTGCACGCAGATATGAGTTCTTTTTGCTCCATTGGTTTCTCATGTCTTGTCTCTGAAGCAAGACCTAAATATAAACCCACGAGCAGACAGAAGAAAATCCAAGGAAAGCCATAAATTAGTAACCGCCCAAATAGATGGGCAACATTCCGCAAGGTTAAGCCTAAGAGTTCAAAAAAACCTGGTGTGTCAGGTAATATCGCGGAGCGCACAAGATTGCCTGGCGCCAAAAACTCAATCAGAAAACCAAACAGCGCCCCTAAGGCAGGGGTGGCTATTGTAAGAAGGATTTCTTTCTTCCGTGGAAGTTTGACCAAGAGGCTGAACATGAGAATTACTACCCAGAACGTCAGGTTGGCGATGCTGGCACTCTCAGAGAATCCAGCTGAGAGGAAGGCTGAAAAAACCAACAATAACGCTTTCAGACTAGTCAGCTTGGTTCGAAGGATATCGGTAACCAACAGAAGACATAGGCTTGTAAAAATCAAGGGGACAATGTAATTAACCAAGCCATCGCGCCAATAAAGATTTTGGTACAGATTAGGGGCTGTCTTGAAAAGGGCAATTAGGAGAATGACTGCAAGTGTGAAGCTGGCAATCCAATTTATTTTTATCTTGAAAAGTTGGGAGCCCGCCTTTATCATCCAGGCAAGCAAACAAACCCAAATAAGCACAACACCAGTCACCAAGAAACCAAAAGATTGGGGAGCAATTCTTACCAAATAATAGCTTGACGCAATATAGGCAAAACGCCCAGACCAGCCATTATATATGGAATTGAAATATGAAGAGAAGCTGGCACTTTGAACACCGGCGTTCATACAATAATCATCCGCCATGAAGCGGGCGAAAAATGCAGGAATAACAATTGCTGCAAGTGCGATACCAAGCAGCATTAGGCTAATGAAAGGATAATGTCTCTTAATCATGATTCGGATTGGTTGTCTGGATTGATTGCCATCGCATTTGCACTAAATTATATCCTGCCACACACTTGCATCTGTTTGAGCATCTCATGGGACCCATGGAATGTTATTTGATGTTGTGTAAGGTCTTTGGATATTTGAAAGCATCACTCCAGAGGTTTGAATGCCCTTGAGATGGGTTTGGGTGGCAATGAGAAAAGTGTTTGTGTGGGCTGATCCTCTAAATTGCTGAAAGGAACTAATCAGATCTTTGATCTTTTCGGACTGTTTAGGTAAGGGTTTTTGGTTATAAGAAACACTGAAAATCAAAAGTACGTCGGAAAGACCCTGTAACCCTTTTGAATCTGTCTCTTCAAATAGCACGCCATTTGGTACAAGTTGCACATCTACTCCGAAATAGCCTGCTTCCGGAAGGGTGAAGCCTAATTCTTCAAAGCTGCCATCTGGCCGGATGGAAATGCCTGAATCAACACCTTCAGCGGGTGGGCTAAAAGGTCCTTGGAAGTAGAGGTGGTCCGAATCATGATGTACGATATCCACTATTTTTGCGTCTTTGGTCGTGTAAGCAAGCGAAGCCAAACCGGTAGCCGCCGCGCAAACACCCCCGGCTGGGGCACTGACGCCTGAGGCCAGTTTGCCGTATTTGTATTCCTTGAAAGCCTCATAAGAATAAAAGCCAAATGCCCGCAGAACAGAGATGTATTGATTCGCACTAAACCCCTGGCGCAAATCCTGATAAATAGACAAGTGCTTAAGAGCTAACAGGATATTTTCAACTTTGTTTGGGTAAAGGTCCTGGGCGCCGGCAATATAGGTGACAACCGGGCTGAGGCGCACATTCTTCTTGACATAATCAACTGTGGTCATCGTTGCGTCGGAGGACAGAAGCAGAACCCCAAGATATTTACCCCCGTATGTGTTTGCCAATAACCCGTAACTCGAAGCACGCGAAGTACCATCAACCAGTTTGTAGGTATGGGCAATTTCAAAACTCATGCCGGGTAAAATCGGAACTTTCAAACTGGCTGAATCGGTGTTGATAGAAAAATCTTCCTGAATTGGAACTAGATAAAGCGTAGTTTCCTTTACAGTAATAACCGTGCCCGTGAGCCCAACCCGCCTATTCTCTTCCAAATGACAGTCGATGCACGTTTCAAGCTCAGGGAAAGGTGGCACCTCTATTGGCTGCAACCTCTGAACAGCAGTCGCGTTCACAGGTCCAAATGAGATCAACAAAATATTCAGGCCGAGTAAAAGGCTGACTAAGAGCTTAACAATTTTTGGCATATCAAGAACCAATTATATGGTGAATTTTCTTATGATTATTTAGCAAGCTAATTTGTTAAAGGCGAAGGTTTAATTCCAGGCCCGCTTGTCTTGACATCAGCAATCGAAACCCTATAATTGACACATCAACGTTGAACGAGGAAAGTAAGCTTCAGGAAGGCTTCAGAGAGGTAGCGAAAGGTGAAAAGCTGCCAGCCGGAAGAAGCAGAAGTTCCCTCCGGAGTTGTGCTAGTGAAGCTGTAAGGTGGTAGTTAGCACCGGAATGCCCCGTTATAGGCAATCGAGTGGGCCAGATTTGGCCAACGAGGGTGGTACCGCGGAATTTGACCCGTCCCTTGCATCAAGGGCGGGTTTTTTCTTGCCCGTTGAAGAAAAGAGGAAGCATGTTGGAAATTGAAAAGAAACTTGAGGAAGAGCGCCAGATCGCGCTTGAGCACCTGGAAAACGTGCAGGATCAAGCCCAGTTGGATCAATGGAAGCAAAATCACCTGGGTAAGACCTCGGTAACCATGTCGGCTTTTGGGCAGGTGGTAACTGTTCCAAGTGCGGACCGACCAATCTTTGGGAAAGCGGTCAATGCGGCCAAAATTGCCCTGGAAACTGCCCTGGCTGGTAAACAAGCCTTGGTCAAGCAAAAGGAATTGGAAGCAAAAATGAGCCAGGGGACCATCGATGTTACCCTGCCTGGCCGTGGCCTACAACGGGGACGCATCCATCCCCTCAATCTGACAGCCCAGGAAATTTATCGGGTAGTCGGCCAAATGGGATTCCAGATTTACCAAAGCCCCGAGGTCGAAACGGATGATTTTAATTTTACTTTTCTAAATATTCCCCCTCATCATCCCGCCCGGGATATGTGGGATACCTTTTATACGGACAAAGACAATATCGTTCTACGCACACATACCTCACCAGGCCAGATCCACGCCATGCGGGAGTACTGCCCGCAGCCCATCCGAGTGATCTTGCCAGGGGCTTGCTTCCGCTACGAGCAGCAAGACCAGAGCCACGAGATTGAGTTCATGCAGGTGGAATTGCTGGCGGTTGATAAGGGCATCACTTTTGCTGATCTGAAGGGCACTATGCAGGATTTTGCACGACGCATGTTTGGCGAACAGACCCAGATCCGCTTGCGGCCATCATATTTCCCCTTCACGGAGCCAAGCGCCGAACTGGATGTGGAATGTTTTGTCTGTGGTGGTAAAGGCTGTGGCGTCTGCCATGGCGGTGGCTGGCTGGAATGGGGTGGCTGCGGAATGGTGCACCCACGGGTGTTGGAATACGGGGGTTACGACCCTGAAGTGTTTACCGGCTTTGCCGCGGGTATGGGTGTAGACCGGGCCACATTGCTGCGCTACCAGGTGGATGACATCCGCTATTTGCGTAACAACGACATTCGTTTTCTTGAACAGTTCTAAGAGGAGAGAGAAATGAAAGCAGTACTTTCCTGGATTAAAGATTACGTAAATCTCGATGGCCTTAGCCTTGAAGAGATTGCTTATAAATTAACAATGCTCGGACTGGAAGTGGAAGGCATCACGGTGGTTGGCTTGCCAAAACCTGCTGAAGGCAGCAAGCAGCAATTTCGGTTTAGTGGTCTGGCCTGGGACCCTGAGAAAATTGTGGTGGCCCAGGTAAATGAAGTTGGCATCCATCCCAACGCGGATAAGCTGACCCTTTGCCAGGTAGACGATGGCCAAGGTGTGCACATTGTCTTGACGGGTGCACCCAATCTGTTCCCTTACAAGGGGCAGGGGCCACTTGATCAACCGCTTAAAGTGGCCTATGCCAGGGAAGGTTCCATGATCTATGATGGTCATCAACCCGGGCAGGTGCTCAGCAAGCTAAAGAAAGCTGTAATTCGAGGCGTGGAATCCTCTTCGATGATCTGCAGTGAGAAAGAACTGGGAATTTCTGATGAGCATGATGGCGTCATCATTCTTGACTCGGATGCCCCAACCGGGATGCCACTGTCAGATTACATGGGTGATGCTGTTTTTGAAGTCTCCACGTTGCCAAATATGGTGCGAAATACTGCCATGATCGGTATTGCCCGTGAGCTGGCAGCAGGATTCAAACGTGAACTTTTGCTACCACAGGGGCTTGAACTCAATCCGGGTGGTGAAATCGAAACCAAAGTTGGATTGGAGATACGTAATCCTGACCTCAACCCCCGCTTCATGCTTGGTATGGTGGAGGGAACTGAAGCTAGACCCAGCCCCTATTGGGTGCAGCGACGTTTAGCTCTGGCGGGTATGCGCCCGATCGATGCGCTGGTGGATGCCACCAATTACACTATGTTGGAAACAGGGGAACCCCTGCACGCTTTTGATTATGAAACCCTGAAGGAACGCAGTGGTGGAGTAAAACCCACAATCATCACGCGCACTGCCAATTCAGATGAAAAATTGGAATTGCTTGATGGTACCCAACTGGCGCTTGATTCGCAGATGGTAGTGGTTTCAGATACCGGGGGGGCACTTTCGCTGGCTGGGGTGATGGGTGGTGTACAAAGCGGAATCCAACCGCAAACGCGTAAAGTTTTGCTTGAGGCGGCCAGTTGGAACCTGATCAATATCCGAAAAACCTGCAGCAAAACCCGTATCAATAGCGAAGCCTCTTATCGCTTCTCTCGAGGCGTTCATCCAGGATTGGCATCCCAGGCCTTAGGCCTCTGCCTTCAAAGATTGGTTGCATGGGGAGGTGGCCGTGTGGTGGAGGGGGTCATCGACCAATACCCTATGCCCCCAGAGGACCCCGAAGTGAGCCTTTCAGAGGAGCGCATTCGCGATTTCCTTGGGATTGAGATTCCCCTCTCAGAAGCACAGGATATATTAACGCGCCTTGGCTTTCAATGTTGCGTTAATGGCGTTCAACTGACAGCCAAAACCCCTGCTACTCGGCTGGATATCGAACCCGGGCTCATTGGTCAGGCCAATTTGCTGGAAGAGATTAGCCGGGTTTACGGATATGACAAAATCCCAGCTACCCGTATGGCGCATGAACTGCCCGTTCAGCGCGGTAATTTGGAAATTGATATAAGCGACCGTGTACGTGAAATCCTGAGCCAGGCAGGCCTGCAGGACACATTCACCTATCGGCAAACTTCCCTGGAGCGTGAGGCGGCCATCTTCCCAAACCGAGGTAGCAACCCTGAAGAAGAACATGTGCGCATCAAGAACCCGATCACACCGGAACGTACCGTTATGCGCCGCAGGACTTTGCCCACGATGCTTGAGTTATTGGAGTACAACTTGAAATTCCGGGATAGCCTGGCATTGTTCGAGATCGGGCCAGTCTTTCTTCCGGTTCAGGATCAAGTTTTGCCGAGAGAATGCAAGCGTCTGACCATCGGGATGACTGGCACGCGTGACCTTCCCACCTGGTTGGATAACGAACCGCGCCAGGTTGACTTCTACGACCTGAAAGCCGTGCTTGAGGCACTGTTTACCGCACTCCACTTGCCGAAGGTAAGCTTTAGGCCGGCAAGCGACCCCAGTTTTCATCCTGGCAAATGCGCTCAAATATTCATCGGTGAGGTCAGTCTAGGCGTGATGGGAGAGATTCACCCACTCGTTAAGGCAAATTACAACTTCAAAGAAGCCCCTGTGTATGCGGGTGAACTGGATGCCGATCTGTTGATTCAAAAAGCACAGGAAAATTTCAACTTTCAATCACTCTCCAGCTATCCAACCATGAGCGAGGATATTGCGGTGATCGTGGATGAGGGGCTTTCAGCCGCAGAATTGGAGGATGCAATCCGCCAATCCGGGGGAAAACTTCTAGTAGGAGTCAGGCTTTTTGATATTTATCGCGATCCAAAACTGGGTGAAGGTAAGAAATCCATGGCTTATCAACTGACCTACCAGGCGCCAGACAGAACCTTAGGTGTCAAGGATGCTGAAACCATTCGTAATAGGGTCGTGCGTTACTTAACCCACCAATACAACGCGGTGCTCAGGAGCGCATGAATCAAACCAACCAGAAAGTAGGCAAAGCCGTAGCGATGGCTATTGCAGCGGCTTTGCTTTTTGGGCTTAATGCACCATTTTCCAAGCTTTTGCTGAAGGAAGTCGCTCCAGAATTGATGGCGGCGCTGCTTTATCTTGGAACCGGCTTGGGCATGTCCATTCTTTACTTCGCGACTTCAAAAATGGAACAGCAAGCCCATGAAAAAAAACTGGAGTGGGAAGACCTGCCTTGGCTGGCAGGGATGATTTTGCTGGATATCGCGGCACCGATTCTACTGATGCTGGGTTTGACACGCATTTCCGCGGAGACCGCGTCTTTACTGGTAAATTTTGAGATTGTCGCCACAACCATAGTGGCTTTGTTCATTTTTAAAGAAAAAATCACTTGGCGGCTCTGGTTGGCAATTCTTTTAGTCGTGATTGCCAGTATCCTGCTTTCAATACAAGGAAGCCTGAGCGCGCTCGAGCTCTCACCTGGTGCGCTGCTGGTTATTGGTGCTACATTGTGTTGGGGGTTTGAAAATAATATCACCCGCCGCCTTTCAGGAAAAAACCCCATCCAGATCGTGGTGGTTAAAGGGTTTGGATCAGGCCTGGGGGCTTTGCTGGTGGCAGTAATTAGTCGGCAGACACAAGGGTCCGGTTTGGGCATTGTACTGGCATTACTGCTCGGTTTCGTGGCTTATGGCTTGAGTATCTACTTTTACATAAGAGCCCAAAGGGACCTCGGAGCAGCAAAAACCAGCGCTTTTTATTCGACTGCGCCGTTTTTTGGAGTTTTGATCGCGTTAATCCTATACCAGGATTTGCCTTCCACTCAGTTTTGGGTAGCATTAG